>JALORJ010000026.1 GCA_025459035.1 Burkholderiales bacterium | reverse complement strand
GTGCCGGACACCCACAGCGGCAGCTGCACGCCGAGGCGTTCGTAGAGGGCGTCGACGGCGAACAGCGCGGCCTTGCAGTTGAGCGTGTCGAAGACCGTCTCGATCAGCAGCAGGTCGGCGCCGCCCTCGATCAGGCCCTCGGCGGCCTCGGTGTAGGCCGCGACCAGTTCGTCGAAGCTCACGTTGCGCGCCGACGGGTCGGCGACGTCGGGCGAGATCGACGCGGTCCGGTTGGTCGGTCCGAGCACGCCGGCGACGAAGCGCGGCTTGCCCGGCGTGCGCTTCGAGAAGTCGTCCGCGAGCTCGCGGGCCAGCCGGGCGGCGGTGACGTTCAGCTCGCGCACGTGGTCTTCCATGGCGTAGTCCGCCATCGCGATGCGCGTCGAGTTGAAGGTGTTCGTCTCGACGATGTCGGCGCCGGCCGCGAGGTACTCCGAATGGATGCCCGCGATCACCCGCGGCTGCGTCAGCACCAGCAGGTCGTTGTTGCCCTTCTGTTCGCAGACGTGGTCGCGGAAGCGTTCGCCGTGGTACGCGGCGTGATCCAGGTGGTGGCCCTGGATCATCGTGCCCATCGCGCCGTCGAGGACGAGGATGCGCTGCGCGAGCAGCTCGCGCAGCAGAGGGAGTCGGTTCGGTTGCAAGGCGTCGGATCTCGGGTCGGACGGGGCGCCACAGCAGATGCCGTGCCACCCTGGAAGCGGAAAACCCGGCTCGGGGCCGGGTCTTCGGCACTCCTTAGCGGGATTTGTAGGGCGCCCGCAAGCAGTGAAGCAAATCGGCGCCAGCCCCGGAGCCTCGCGCGCCCGGCCCGGGGCTGTCAACCGTGCGGCGGTGACGGCTCGGCATCGCCGCGCGGCGTCAGTTCGTCTTCACCTTCGTCCAGGCACGGTCGTAGAGCTTCAGATCGGGCCCGAGGTCCTCGAAGATCTGCAGCCGCGCGCGGACCGCCGCCGGCGGGTTGATGTTCTCGTTGTCGCGCATCGCCGGCGGCAGCAGCGCCAGCGCCTTCGTGTTCACGCTGCCGTTCTTCTGCTGGATGGTGTTGAGCACCGACACTTCGGGGCGCAGGAAGAACTGGATGAACTTGAGCGCCGCGGCCTTGTTCGGCGCGCTCTTCAGCACGCAGATGTCCTCCTGGTAGCTCGTCGCGCCCTCGGCCGGGATCGCGTAGCCCAGCTGGTCGGGTTTCTCGAGCACGTACATCATCGCGCCGACGAAGTAGTGCGCCGCTGCGAGGTCTCCCGACTGCACAAGCGGAATCACCTCGTAGGTGAACGCCGCGAGGTTCGGCTTGTGCGCGAGCACGGTGGCCTGCGCGAGCTTGATGTCGGCCGGGTTGCGCGAGTTCACCGACTTGCCGTTGACGATCAGGCCGACGCCGAGCGTCTCGCGCATGTCGTCGAGCATCGCGACCTTCTTCGGATGCTTCGCGGCGTAGTCGAAGAACGCCTTCCACGAGCGGATGCCCTCGGGCACGAGCTTGCGGTTCCAGACGATGCCCACGGTGCCCCACGCGTACGGCACGCACCACTCGCCCTTCGGATCGCTCTTCGCGCGCAGGAACGCCGGATCGACGTTCGCGAAGCCCGGCAGCGTGTTCGCGTCGGTACGCGCGAGCAGCCCGAGCTTGGCCATGATGTCGTGCATGTGCACCGACGGGAAGACGATGTCGTAGCCGGTCGCGCCGGCCTGGATCTTGGCCAGCATCTCCTCGTTGCTCGCGTACGTGTCGAGCGTGACCTTGATCCCGGTCTCCTTCGTGAAGCGCGTGAGGATCTCGGGGTTGATGTAGTCGCCCCAGTTGTAGAGGGCGAGCTTGTCCTCGGCCTGCGCGCCGGCGATCGGCAACAGGCAGGCCGCTGCCGCGAACGCGGCCACGGTGACGACGGTGCGACGCTTCATCGAAGGGCTCCTGGGTCCGGGGGAAGAAGTCGGGGTCACGATGCCATGCGCCCGTGCGCGCGCAGCACGGCGCACAGCGCGTCGGGGTCGATCGCGCGCACCACGCCGCCGCGGGGGCGCCAGGTCGGGGTGTCGGCCGCGGCGAGCATCGCGTTGATCACGGCCTCCTCGACGGCCTGCACGGCGGCCGCGTAGACGGGGTCGAAATGCTCGTCGTTGAGCGCGGTCAGCGTCCACGTCGGTGCACCGTGCTGCGGCAGCGCGATGCGGTTGGCCGTGCCGAAGCACAGGAACAGGTCGCCCGAGTTGCTGCCGCCCGGCGTGCCGCCGCGACCGATGCCGATGGCGGCCCGGCGCGCGACGCGGGCCAGCTGGTGCGGCAGCAGCGGCAGGTCGGTGCCCAGCACGACGATGATCGAACCGCGCTCGGCGCCGCGGATCGCGCCGTCGCGCAGATTGCGCCCGACCGGGACCCCGGCGACGGTGAGCCAGTCGCGCGTGCCGTGGTTGGCCTGCACCAGCGCCGCGACGTGACCGTCGACGCCGGCGGTGGACACCCGGCGCGACGCCGTGCCGGTCCCGCCCTTGAAGTCGTAGCAGATCATGCCGGTGCCGCCGCCGACGTTGCCTTCCGCGACCGGCCCCGGCGCGGCCGCGTCGAGCGCCGCGCGCGCGTGCGCCTCGGTCACGTGCTGGCCCAGGATGTCCGACAGCACGCCGTCGTAGGTCTCGGCGACCACCGGCATCGCCCACAGGTGCACCGCCTCGAAGTCGGCGCGATGACGCTCGATCATCCAGCGCACCGCGGCGTGATGGACCACGCCGACGCTGTGCGTGCTGGTGATGCAGATCGGTCCGCAGCACCAGCCGGCGTCGCGGATCCAGTGCGTGCCGGTCATCTCGCCGTTGCCGTTGAACGCATGCACGCCGGCCCACCACGGCACGAGCGTACCGGTCGACGCGTGCGGCACGATCGCCGTGACGCCGGTGCGAACCTGCACCGGCGCATCGCGCACGACCGTCGCTAAGCCGACGTGCACGTCGTGCAGATCGGTGATCGCGTTGAGCGCGCCCGGGATGCCGTCGAAGACGATGCCGAGATCACGGGCGCGGCGGCCGGGCGGAGCGGGAGCGGGCATCGGCGACAGGATCTTCAGAGGCGGCGGCCGCGCAGCCACAGGCCGGTGGCGGCGACGACGAACGAGAAACCGAGCAGCAACGTGGCCATCGCGTTGATCTCGGGCTTGATGCCACGACGCAGCGCGCCGTAGATGAACATCGGCAGCGTGGTCGCGTCGACCCCGGCGATGAACCACGTGATCACCAGGTCGTCGAGCGAGATGATGAATGCGAGCAGCGGCAGCGTGACGCGGCGGAACGTGGTGAACGGCGCGGCACCGAGATCGGCCGAGGCCTGCTCGAGATCGGTCGACAGCCCCGCCAGCCGCGCGGACACGATCACCCAGACGTAGCTCGACAGGAACACGCAGTGCCCGACGACGATCGACCCGCGCCCGAGCGGCAGTCCGACCGTCGTGAAGAACACCAGCAGCGCGATGCCGAGGACGATGTCCGGCATCACCATCGGCAGCACGAGCAGCCCCTGCCACGCGCGCCGGCCGCGAAACGGCGCGCGCCCGAGCGCGAGCGCGGCGGCGGTGCCGACCAGCGTCGACACGACGGTCGCGGCGATGGCGACGACCGCGCTGTTGACGACCGCCGCCCGCAGCGACGTGGTGGTGTCGACGTGGTTCGCGGCGCGTCCGAGCGTGGTCGGCAGCCCCAGGATCGCGCGGTACCAGTCGAACGTGAAGCCCTCCCACAGCATCATGTTGACCACGTTCGCGTTGAACGAGTAGCCGACGATCAGCGCGATCGGCGCGTACAGCAGCAGCACGAACACGCTGCCGTAGAGCGCGAGCGGTCGCACGCGCAGCGTCATGCGACCGCCCCGCGCGTGCCACGGCGCCACGCCGCGGCCAGCATCACGACCAGCACGAACGCGAGCAGCAGCATCGCGAGCGCCGCTCCGAACGGCCAGTTGCGCGCGGCGAGGAACTGCTGCTCGATCAGGTTGCCGGCCAGCATCACCTTCGAGCCGCCGAGCAGCGACGGCACCACGAAGTTGCCCAGCGCCGGAATGAACACGATCGCGGCGCCTCCGACGATGCCCGGCAGCGTCAGCGGCAGGGCCACGCGCACGAAGGTCTGCGCGGGCGTCGCGCCGAGGTCGCGGCTGGCCGCGAGCAGCGCCGGGTCGAGCTTCTCGATCGACGCGTACAGCGGCAGGAACATGAACGGCAGCAGCACGTAGACAAGCCCGATCACGACCGCCGCCTCGGTGTACATCAGGTCGGTCGCGGCGTCGCCCGCACCGAGCGCCGCGAGCACCAGATTTAGCACCCCGGTCGGACGCAGGATCAGCATCCATGCGTAGACGCGCACGATCAGGTTCGCGAAGAACGGCAGCGTCACGACGAACAGCGCCAGCGCGCGGCGCCGCGGTGGCAGCCGGCTCACCCACCATGCGGCCGGGTAGCAGACCGCGACCGACACCAGCGTGACCAGGAGCGCGAGCTTCACCGAGCGCGCGAGCGTCGTCGCGTATGCCGCGTCGAACTCCTCGACGTCGCCCAGCGGAGCGCCGAGCACGCGACCGAAGTTGTACGGATACCAGTGCCACTCGACCCCGCCGTAGAGGCCCGGCTCGAGCACGCTGAAGCTCGCGACGAGCAGCAGCGGGCCGACGAAGGCCGCCGCGAGCAGCAGGCCCGCCGGGGCGAGCAGGGCCCGTCGCCGCCAGCGGGCGTGCGCGGCGACACTCACGTGGCTTGCGCCGCGATCACGTGCACCGCGGCCGGCCGGTACGCGAGCACGACGCGCGCGCCGACAGCGAACGGCAACGCCTGACCGCGCGCGTGCCGCAGCAGCGCCTGCAGCGGCGTGCCGTCGGCCAGGTGCGCATGCAGATGCACGTCGGGGCCGACGAACACCGTGCTCGCGACGGTCGCGGCGAGCGTCGGGCCGGCGGCGCCCGCGCCGTCCGCGATCGGCGACAACTGCTCGGGGCGCAGCAACGCGTCGACGGTCGCGCCGTTCGCGATCGACGCGACGCCTTCCGCGTGGATGTCGATGCCGGCCGGCGTGGTCACGCAGCCGCCGCCGTGCGCGGTCGACCGCCACGTGCCCCGCACCAGATTGCTCGCGCCGACGAAGCCCGCGACGAAGCGGTCGACCGGCGTGTCGTAGATCTCGGCCGGCGTGCCGAGCTGGCGCACGCGCCCGGCGTGCATCACCGCGATGCGGTCGCTCATCGCGAGCGCTTCTTCCTGGTCGTGCGTGACGACCAGGAAGGTGATGCCGACATCGTGCTGCAGCGCCTTCAGCTCGCCCTGCATCGCCTGGCGCAGGTGCCGGTCGAGCGCGGAGAGCGGCTCGTCGAGCAGCAGCAGACGCGGCCGGTTGACGAGCGCGCGCGCCAGCGCGACCCGCTGCTGCTGGCCGCCCGACAGCTGCCGCGGCGCGCGCCGCCCCATCGCTTCGAGACCGACGCGGGCGAGCGCTTCGGCCACGCGGCGATCGCGCTCGGCACGCGGCACGCGCGCGACGTCGAGCCCGTAGCCGACGTTGTCGGCGACCGACAGGTGCGGGAACAGCGCGTAGCTCTGGAACACGGTGTTGAACGGACGCCGATGCGCCGGCACGTCGCGCAGGCTCGCGCCGTCGAGGCGGATGTCGCCCGCGTCGAGATCCTCGAAGCCCGCGATCGCCTTCAGCAGCGTCGTCTTGCCGCAGCCCGACGGCCCGAGCAGCGTGAGGAATTCGTTGCCGCGCACGTCGAGATCGACCGCGTCGAGCGCGTGGACGCTGCCGCCTTCCGGCGTGCGGAACCGGCGCGTCGCACCGGTGATCGAGAGAAGGACGGAGGCAGCCATCGGCGCCCGAGTGTGCCAACGGCCTTCGGGTTGATGAAGCGGCGCGCCGTCCGATGGCGTGGTGACACGGGCGCGCCCGCGGGCGGTGCGGCCGGCGCCCGGGGATCAGACGGTCGACAGCGCGCGGCGGTACTGGATGGCTTCGGCGACATGCGCCGCGCCGATCTGCTCGGCGCCGGCGAGATCGGCGACCGAGCGCGCGAGCTTCAGCACGCGGTGGTGTCCGCGCGCGGACCAGCCCAGCCGGGCCGCCGCGGTTCGCAGCAGCGCCGCGCCGGCCGCATCCGGCGCGCACCAGCGATCGACGTCCGGAGCCGCGAGCCGCGCGTTCGGACCGCCCTGGCGCGCGATCTGGACGGCGCGGGCGCGCGCGACGCGCGCCCGGATCGCGGCACTGGGCTCGCCATCGGCCGCCGCGGCGAGCGCGTGGTCGGGCAGCGGCATGACGTCGATCTGCACATCGATGCGGTCGAGCAGCGGACCGGACAGACGGCCGCGGTAGCGTGCGACCTGATCGGGCGTGCAGCGGCAGCGCCCGCCGACATCGCCGAGATGGCCGCAGGGGCACGGGTTCATCGCGGCGACCAGCTGGAACTCGGCCGGGAAGGTGCACTGATGCGCCGCGCGCGAGATCGTGATGCGGCCCGACTCGAGCGGCTCGCGCAGGGTCTCGAGTGCGCTGCGCGGCATCTCGGGCAGCTCGTCGAGGAACAGCACGCCGTGCATCGCGAGCGAGATCTCGCCCGGCCGCGGATGCGCGCCACCGCCGACGATCGCCGCCGGCGAGGCGGTGTGGTGCGGCGCGCGGTACGGCCGCTGCCGCCAACGACGCACGTCGAAGCCGCCGACGCCCAGCGACTGCACCGCGGCCGAGGCCAGGGCTTCGGCGTCGGTCATCGGCGGCAGGATGCCGGGGAACCGCTCGGCCAGCATGCTCTTGCCGGTGCCCGGCGGACCGATCATCAGCACGCTGTGTCCGCCCGCGGCAGCCGCTTCGAGCGCGCGCTTCACGCCCGCCTGCCCCTTCACGTCGGCCATGTCGGGGATGCCGCCGACCGCGTCGACGGGCGCCGGCACGACCGGCGCCAGCGGCGCGGTGCCCGACAGATGCGCGCAGACCTCGAGCAGATTGGCGGCGCCGTGGACGGTGGCGT
This sequence comes from Burkholderiales bacterium, assembly GCA_025459035.1. Taxonomy (GTDB): domain Bacteria; phylum Pseudomonadota; class Gammaproteobacteria; order Burkholderiales. The sequence continues at coordinate 8,637 of JALORJ010000026.1, read as the reverse complement.
CCGCCACCAGCGCCGCTTCGGACGCGCTGGCGGCCGGCAGCACGAACGCGCGACCGGCGCCATGGGCGCCGAAGGTCATCGCGAGCGCGCCACGGACCGACCGCAGTGCGCCGGTCAGCGCCAGCTCACCGGCGAACTCGTGTGCGTCCAGCACGCGCGTGCGCAGCTGGTCGGACGCCACGAGCAGGCCGATCGCGATCGGGAGATCGAAGCGGCCGCTCTCCTTGGGCAGATCGGCCGGCGCGAGGTTGACGGTGACGCGGCGCGCCGGGAACTCGAACCCGCACGTCTGCAGGGCGCTGCGCACGCGCTCGCGGGCTTCCTTCACCTCGGCTTCGGGCAGGCCCACGATCGTGAACGCCGGCAGGCCGTTGGCCAGATGCACCTCGACGGCGACCTCGGGGGCCGCCATGCCGGCAAGGGCCCGGCTGCGGACCACCGCGAGACCCATGGCGTCGGCCGGCGGCGGCGTGCAGTGGCGGGGGCCGCCGCAAGGCGACGGCGCGAGCGCGTCAGGCCGTGGGGGTGCCGGACTTCGCCTCGAGCGCCGCGACGCGCGCTTCGAGCGCTTCGAGCTTGTCGCGGGTCCGGGCGAGCACGCGCGCCTGGGCATCGAACTCCTCGCGCGTCACCAGATCGAGGCGCGAGAACGCGCCCGACAGCAGGCTCTTCGCGTTCTTCTCGATGTCCTGCAGTGGCGTGTTCGCGGCGAGGTCGCGCAGGCGGCGGGCCAGATCGTCGAGGGCTTCGGTGGGACGCATCGCGCGCTCCTGATCGGGTGAATACCGGGATCGAGTCTAGCAACGCCGAATTGCGAACCTCACACCGGGCTATAGGGCGCACCAGACCGGCGCACGGGTGGATTTTCGCGCACCGCAGCCGAGCACGAACATGACGAATTCCTCGGCATGCGCTCGCAACAAATTGATTCGACAGGTCAATTTCAGTGGCATGTCACTTGCACCGCGAGCCGGGCGCACGGAGTGATCGAGGGGATTGCGCCGCGCCACTACCACCGCTCACTACAAGGAAACTCCACCATGCAACGCTCGCTTCTCGCAGCCGTCGCCTTCGCGGGGCTCGGCCTGGCCACCTCCGCCGCGCATGCGCAGGGCCTCGGCGGCACCACTGGTTCACAGGCCGAACCCGAAGAAAAAGTCCCGTTCACCGGCAGCGTCGGCCTGTACTCGGACTACATCGTCCGCGGCGTCACGCAGACCAACAACATGCCTGCGCTCGAGGCCAACCTCGACTACGCGCACTCCAGCGGCTTCTACGTCGGGACGTTCGCGTCGAACGTGAGCTGGCTCGAGGACGGCTGGGAAAACGCCGCGCCGGGGGTCAGCAACATCTTCGGCGGCAGCGGCAACGCCATCAGCTCGACCCTCGAGGTCGACCTGTACGCCGGGCTCAAGAACCAGTTCCTGGGCGACTTCGTCTACGACGTCGGCGCGGTCTACTACTGGTACCCGGGAACCTACAAGTTCTCCGGTGCCAACATCGGTCTGAAGAACGGCAACACCGCCGAGGTCTTCGCCGGCATCGGCTGGAAGTGGTTCATGGCGAAGGTCTGGTACGCCGTGACCGACGGCGTGTTCATGATCCCGAAGGCACGCGGCACCTACTACGCGAACCTGACCGGCACGTTCCCGATCGGCGAGACGGGCTTCACCCTCATCGGCGGTGTGGGAACCTGGCGGTTCGCCGGGACGGCCGACTACCTGCTGATCCAGAACGGCGGCGTCGGCCTCGACAACAGCATCTACAACCTGATCGACTGGAAGGTCGGGGTCACCAAGGATCTGTTCGGCTTCACGTTCGGCGCGTTCGCGACCGGCAGCACGGCCGACCTGCAGACCACCGGACCGAACGGCACCACCGGCGTCTGGGGTAACAAGTTCGGCAGCAACATCGGCGACCAGACGTTCTTCGTGAGTGCAGTGAAGGCGTTCTGAGCCGGCCCGCGTCGATCACCCTCCGACACCGGTCCGCGAGGGGGCCGGTGTCGTCTTCAAATGACCCTCCACAGGAATCCACATGAAACTGGTCACCGCCATCATCAAGCCGTTCAAGCTTGACGAGGTGCGCGAAGCCCTGAGCGCGATCGGCGTGCAGGGCATCACGGTCACCGAGGTCAAGGGCTTCGGCCGGCAGAAGGGGCATACCGAGCTGTACCGCGGCGCCGAGTACGTCGTCGACTTCCTGCCGAAAGTGAAGATCGAGGCCGCCATCAAGTCCGAGATGCTCGATCAGGTGATCGAGGCCATCGAGAAATCGGCGAACACCGGAAAGATCGGCGACGGAAAGATCTTCGTGTTCGAGCTCGAACAGGTGGTGCGCATCCGCACCGGCGAAACGGGCGCCGACGCCCTCTGACCCCCGGGGAGACCAAGACGATGAAGCGATTCCTGTCCGTGCTCGCCGCCGTGTGCGTCATGGGCTTCGCGAGTGTCGCGTGTGCCGACGACAAGCCGGCCGATGCCGCGCCGGTCGCGGCCGAAGCCTCGGCGCCGGCTGCCGAGGCTGCAGCGCCGGCCGCCGCGCCGGCACCGGTCGTGAACAAGGGCGACACGACGTTCATGTACGTCGCCACCGTGCTCGTGATCCTGATGACGGTGCCCGGCCTCGCGCTGTTCTACGGCGGCCTCGTGCGCACGAAGAACATGCTGTCGATCCTGATGCAGGTGTTCGTCGTGTTCTCGCTGCTGTCGGTGCTGTGGGCTGTCTACGGCTACAGCGTCGCGTTCACCGGTGGCAACGCGTTCTTCGGCGGGCTGTCGAAAGCGTTCCTGTCCGGCGTCACGCCGGATTCGCTCGGCGCGACCTTCTCGAAGGGTGTCGCGATCCCCGAGATGCTGTTCGTCGTGTTCCAGATGACGTTCGCGGCGATCACGCCGTGTCTGATCATCGGCGCGATCGCCGAGCGCACGAAGTTCAGCGCGGTGCTGCTGTTCATGGTGCTGTGGTTCACGTTCAGCTACCTGCCGATCGCGCACATGGTCTGGTACTGGGACGGCCCCGACGCCATCACCGACGCCGCCTCGCTCGAGACGGTCACGGCCAACGCCGGCTGGCTGTGGGCCAAGGGCGCACTCGACTTCGCCGGCGGTACCGTGGTGCACATCAACGCCGGCGTCGCCGGTCTGGTCGGCGCCTACCTCGTCGGCAAGCGCATCGGCTACGGCAAGGAAGCCTTCACGCCGCACAGCCTGGTGATGACGATGATCGGCGCATCGCTGCTGTGGGTGGGCTGGTTCGGCTTCAACGTCGGCTCCAACCTCGAGGCGAGCGGCACCGCAGCCCTCGCGTTCCTCAACACCTTCGTCGCCACCGGTGCGGCCACGCTGTCGTGGATCTTCCTCGAGTGGGCGCTGAAGGGCCGGCCGTCGATGCTCGGTGCAGCGTCGGGCGCGGTCGCGGGGCTCGTCGCGATCACGCCGGCCTGCGGGTTCGTCGGACCGATGGGCGCGATCATCCTGGGCCTGATCGTCGGTGCGGTGTGCCTGTGGGGGGTGTCGGGTCTGAAGCGGATGCTGGGCGCCGACGACGCGCTCGACGTCTTCGGCGTGCACGCGGTCGGCGGCATCGTCGGCGCGCTGCTGACCGGCGTGTTCGCATCGCCGTCGCTCGGTGGCACCGGCGTGTACGACTACGTCGCCAACGGCGTTGCGCCCGACTACTCGATCGGCACGCAGTTCATGACGCAGCTCACCGCGGTGATCACGACCGTCGTCTGGTCCGCGGTGGTCTCGTTCATCGCCTACAAGATCGTCGACCTGCTGGTCGGACTGCGCGTCTCGGAGGACAAGGAGCGCGAAGGCCTCGACATCTCCGAACACGGCGAGAGCGCATACCACGCATGATGCGTACCGCCTGACCGCGTTTCACCTCCGTTCGGTCTTCGGGCGTCCCGCGAGGGACGCCCGCTTTGTTTCCGCAGTCCGCCGGCGCTGACCGCTCGCCGCGCCCGCCGGCCGCCGCGACCTCGTACGCTCGCGCTTCCTCGCCGCTCCCCCTGCGCCCCCGACCGTGGCCGACGCCTCCGATCCTCCACGCCGCAAGCTCTCGGTCCGCCCGAGCACCGCCTCCGCCACGCCCGGTCCGGCGGCCGCGCTGCCGCGCCCGAGTCGCGGGTCGGCGCTCGCGCGCGTGATGCGCAAGGCGCGCGCGGACGCGGCTGCCGCAGCGCCCGCCGTCGCCCCGCCCGACCCCGCAACACCGCCCACGCGCAGCCGTGCGGCGGCAGACGCCCCCCGCGCGGCGCGAGCCCGCGGCGATGACGCTGCATCGCGCGCCGCGACGCCGCGGTCGCGTCGCGATCCCGTATCGGACACGGCGCCCGCACGCCGCGCGGGGCCGCGCGCACCGACGGCGGCGGACGCCCGCGGTGCGCGGGCGCGACGCGACGTCGACCCCGCCGCTACCGGAACGCGCGCGCCGCGCCCGTCGAAGAACGCCGCGTGGGACGTCGCGCCGCCGCGCCCGGCGACGCGACGCGAAGTCCCCGCGCCGGCGGTCGCGCTGCGGGTCGCCGACGACGCGCTGGTGCGCGTGTCGAAGCTGATGTCGGAGCGCGGCCTGTGCTCGCGCCGCGAGGCCGACGTCTACATCGAGCGTGGCTGGGTGTTCGTCGACGGGCAGCGCGTGACCGAACTCGGTACCCGTGCGCTGCCGTCGCAGACCATCACGCTCGACCGGCTGGCGCAGGCGCGCCAGCAGTCGCAGGTGACCGTGCTGCTCAACAAGCCGATCGGCGTGGTGTCGGCACAGGCCGAGGGCGGCTATCGCCCGGCGGTGACGCTGGTGCTGCCGACCACGCAGTGGCGCATCGACGAGGCCGATCCGAAATTCCACCCGGCGCACCTGAAGGGCCTCGCACCCGCGGGGCGCCTCGACATCGACAGCACCGGCCTGCTCGTGCTGACCCAGGACGGCCGCATCGCGCGACAGCTGATCGGCGCCGACTCGGAGATCGAGAAGGAATACCTCGTCCGCGTCGAAGGCACGCTCGACGCCGCAGGACTGGAGCTGCTGCAGCACGGGCTCGAACTCGACGGCGTGCAGCTGCGCCGCGCGCAGGTCACGTGGATCAACGACGACCAGCTGCGCTTCGTGCTGCGCGAAGGACGCAAGCGCCAGATCCGCCGCATGTGCGAAGCCGTCGGACTGACGGTCACGGGTCTCAAACGCATCCGCATCGGCCGCGTCAAGCTCGGCAGCCTGCCGCTCGGCCAGTGGCGCTACCTGCGAGACGAAGAGAGCTTCTGACCCTGCGTCTGCGATCAGCCCGCGTCCCCGGGCCCATAGACGATCACCGACAGCAGCACGATCGGCGTCTCGAGCAGATGCTCCGGGCCGTGCGGCACGTCGCCGCGGAAGGTGAGCGAATCGCCGGGTTCCAGCACGTAGGTCTGCTGCCCGTGCCGGTACTCGATGCGGCCCGACAGCAGATGGATGAACTCGGTACCCGGATGCTCGAAGCGCGGAAACACCTCCGACGCGTCGTCCATCGTGATCAGGAACGGCTCGAAGATCTTGCGCGGGCCCTTGTCGTACGACAGCAGTCGGTAGTTGTGACCGCGCTTCGTGCCGCGCCGCACGACCTCGAGCCCCTCGCCGGCCTTGACGAAGGTGGCACCGCCCTCGGGCATGTCGTAGCCGCGGAAAAGATCCGCCACCGGCACGCCGAGCGCCACCGCGACCCGCTCGAGCGTGTCGAGGCTCATCGCGACCTGACCGTTCTCGATCTTCGACAGCATGCCCTGCGACAGCTCGGCCTGCTGCGCGACCTCACCCAGCGTGAGGGCGTTGCGCTGGCGCAGTTCGCGCACGCGCACGCCGAGGAAGCGGTTCAGCTGGCGCTCGTCCGCCATCGCGTCGCGCGTGCGCCCGCGATCCCGCCGCCTGCGCTCAGAAGCCGTTCACACCCGGAATCCACTGCGTGCCGGCAAGCGGCAGCCGCGCCATCGCCGCGGCCTCGATCGTCAGCGCCACCAGATCCTCGCGCTCGAGGTGATGCACGTCGGACTTGCCGCAGGCTCGCGCGATCGTCGTGAGCTCCATGTTCATCGTGCGGAAGTAGTTGCGCACGCGCTTCGCCCCGACGGCGGGGTCGAGACGCCGCTCGAGGATGGCATCCTGGGTCGTGATGCCGACCGGGCAGCGCCCGGTGTGGCAGTGGTGGCAGAAGCCCGGGGCGGTGCCGAGCGCCGCGTAGCCGTCGGTCGCGTCGTGGTGGACCCCGTCACCGACCCACGTCTCGCTGTTGCAGCCGAGCGCGAACAGCACTCCCTGGCCGACCGACACCGCATCGGCGCCCATCGCCAGCGCCTTCGCGACGTCGGCCCCGGTGCGGATGCCGCCGGAGATCACGAGCTGCACCTTGCCGCGCATGTTCATGTCCTCGAGCGCGTCGACGGCCTGGCGCAGCGCCGCGAGCACCTTCACGTAGACCGGCTTCTCCCAGTCGGTGATCTCGCGCAGCTCCTCGATCTTGATCGCGAGGTCGTCCGGTCCGGTCCAGTCGGGATGGCGGCACGCACTGCGCTGGTCGATGCCTTCGGGAAGCGTGCGCATCTTCGCGACGCGCGGGTTGACCTTCTGGCCGAGGAGCATGCCGCCACCGCCGGGCTTGGCACCCTGGCCGATGACCACCTCGATGGCATCGGCGCGACGCAGGTCGTCGGGGTTGAAGCCGTAACGCGACGGCAGGCACTGATAGACCAGCGTCTTCGACGAATGGCGTTCCTCGTCGGTCATGCCGCCGTCGCCGGTGGTGGTCGACGTGCCCAGTTCGGTCGCGGCGCGCCCGAGCGCTTCCTTCACGTTGGCCGACAGCGATCCGAAGCTCATCCCGGCGACGGTGATCGGGATGTCCAGTTCGATCGGCTTGCGCGCGAAGCGCGTGCCGAGCACGGTCTTCGTCGTGCACTTCTCGCGGTAACCCTCGAGCGGATAGCGCGACGCCGAGCCCGCAAGGAACACGAGGTCGTCGAAGCTCGGCAGGTGGCGCTTCGCACCGAGCCCGCGGATCTCGTACAGGCCGCTCGCGGCCGCGCCCTGGATGTAGTCGATGATGCGGCGGTCGTAGCCGCGGCTCTCCTCGCGCTGCATGCGGGGCGCGGCGGTCGGCACCGGTGGACGTTCGACAGGCTTGTTCACGCTCAGTACTCCTGTTGGGCGTCGGCGTTCCAGTGGTACAGACCGCGCGCCGAGGCGACGCGCTTGAAGCTGCGCGGGTCGTGGTCGAAGCCGGCACGACCGAGCAGTTCGGTCAGCGCCTGCACGTCGGCGTCGGTCAGCGGCTCCTCGCGCGCATCGGCGCCGAGCGACCGGATGCGACCCCGCACGTAGATCACGGCCTCGTAGAGCGAGTCGCCGAGCGCGTCGCCGGCATCGCCGCAGACGACGAGCCGGCCCGCCTGCGCCATGAAGGCGGAGTAGTTGCCGATGCTGCCGCCGACGACGATGTCGATGCCCTTCATGCCGATGCCGCAGCGAAGCGACGTGTCGCCTTCGACGATCAGCGTGCCGCCGTGGCCGCTGGCGCCGGCCGACTCGGACGCGAACCCCTTCACGCGCACCGTGCCGCTCATCATGTTCTCGGCCACGCCCCAGCCGACGTTGCCGTGCACGGTGACGTGCGCGTGCTTGTTCATCCCGGCGACGTAGTAGCCGGCGTGTCCGCGGATGTCGACGTTCACGGCGTGGTCGACGCCGACGGCGATCGAATGGCGCCCGCCCGGATGCTCGACCACGACATCGGTGGCCCCGCTCGCCGCCAGTTCGTGGTGCAGGAACCGGTTCAGCGCGCGCACCGACGTGGTCGCCAGGTCGAAGGTGCGCGTGACGGTGGCCGACCCGGCGGCCGGCGCGGTCACACCGTCCATACGTGCAGCTCCTCCGGCATGGGTTCGAACAGGCGCGCGTGCTCGATCCCGGGCAGGTGCGCGAGCCCGCGGAACTCCGAGCTCACGGCGACGTAGTCGTCGGTCTCGGCGACGACCGCCGGCTTGCAGGCGAACGCGTCGCGCACCAGCGCGAGCTTGTTCTCGGTGCCGATCAGGAACGTGTAGAAGCCGTCGAGCTCGCGGAAACCGGCCTCGAGCGCACGCTCGAGATCGTCGCCCTCGCGCATGCGCCACTCGAGGAAACGGCACGCGGCCTCGGTGTCGTTGTCGGTCTCGAAGACGATGCCCTCGTGTTCGAGCTTGCGGCGGATCATGAACGGGTTGGAGATCGTGCCGTTGTGCACGAGGCAGAAGTCCTCGCCCGCGGTGAACGGATGCGCGCGATCGGGCGTGACCGCCGACTCGGTCGCCATGCGGGTGTGACCGACGACGTGCGTGCCGGCGAAACGCGCGAAGTCGTAGCGCCGCGCGATGTCGACTGGATGGCCGGTGTCCTTGTAGATGTCGATCGCGCGTCCGGCCGACAGCAGATGCAGCGCGGGCCACGCGGCGCGCAGCCACGGCTTGACCGCCGGCGGTGCCGCATCGACCGCCATCACCGCATGGTTGCCCTGCACGCCGAGCTCCGCGCCCGGCCCGAAGTGCTGCACGAGACCGTCCTCGAACGCGCGCCAGTCGTACGCCGCGTCCGGCGCGAACAGGCTGTACTTGCGGCGCGCGCCGTCGA
>JALORJ010000292.1 GCA_025459035.1 Burkholderiales bacterium | reverse complement strand
TCGGTCATCAGCACCACGCGCTTCAGGTCGGTGGCGCCGAACGCCGCGGCGGCCGTGTCGAGCATCGCCTCGACATCGGTCGCGGTCGTGTCGACGGCGTCGGCGCGATCGCGGTCGGTCGACACCTTCAGCGCGCGCACGGCGGCCGGGCTGTCCACCTCGACCGGCCGATCGGCGAACGCGAAGAAGCGCTGCCGCTGCGCGCGCGGGTCGGCCTGCGCCCGCTCCATCCACGCGATCGCCGCCTCGACGAAGGCCGGATCGACGCTGCGCGACACGTCGAGCGCGTACACCACGCTGACGCGATCGGAGGTCGCGAGCCACGCCGGCTGCGACAGCGCCGCGGCGACGGCCACCATCGCGGCCACCCGCAGCGCGAGCAGCGTGCGCTGCGGCCCGGGCGCGAGCGCCGCACGACTCGTGCGTGCGACCCACACGACCAGCGGCAGCGCGACCAGCAGCGCGAGCCACGGCCACGCCGACTCGAACACGAGTCGATCGCTCATGCGGTCGCTCTCGACGACGGAACTCGCATTGCGGCTGCCAGGGCGACGACCTTCGCGCGCTGCCGATGGATGCGTGAGCGAATCAAGCGCTCAGCCTCCGGTGGTACAGAGCCCACTCGACCAGCAGCACGCCGGCGGCAAAGAGCAGCAGCCACGCCCACGGGGCGCGCGGCAGCGTCGGGGCGTCGGGCCCGTCGGCCGCCGACGCCGAGGCACCGCGCGCGCGCTCGACCGCGGCGTCCGCGCGTGCGTGGCGGCTCGCGTCGAGGTCCGTCACGCCGATGCCACCGGGGGCGACGAGCACCCGCAGGCGACCGCCCGGCGCATCGGCGGTGAAGAAGTCGGGTTGCGTCGCGGTGAACAGCGTTGCGCCGGGCAGCAAGCGCGTGTCGACGGCGCCGCTCAGCACGCCGCGGACCCGGGCGCGTTCGAGCGGCACGACGACCGGACCGACGCGCGCATCGATCGGTGCGGCCTCGCCCGCCAGCCACGCCAGCGCGTTCGAGACGAACATCGGGAACGACGCGAGCGTCGCGAAGTTCGAGTCGTCGACGCCGAAGCCCACCGCGAGGCGCCGCGGCGGGGCGTCCGCGGCGATCACCAGCGCGTCGCCGGTCGCCGTGCTCGCGACCGCGCGCGTGCCGCCGCCGAGCGCGCCACGCCACGGCGCGGCGCGGTCGATCACGACGTCGGCGAGCGACACGTTGTCGAGCACGCGCTCGTCGAGCGCCCACGCCGACGCGACCGGATCGACCAGCCCCGTCGACGCGGGTGCCGGCAGCCACGCGACCTTCGGCGGCTTCCACGCGAGCACCGGCAACGGCGGCGCGTCGGCCGGCGCGAAGCGGTCGAAGACGGCGGCATCGAACCCGCTTCCGCGCGTGGCCCACTGCGCCGGTGCGAGCACGGTCAGCTTCACGCGCGGGTCGAGCGCGAGCGCACGGGCGAGTTCCGGGTTGCCCGGGGTCACCAGCGCGACCTTCAGCACGCGGTCGAACGGCAGGAACGCGAATGCGGCGTCGTCGCCGGCGAACGCGTCCCCCGCCATCGACACCCGGGCGCGCAGCGGGCCGCTGGCGAAGTCGGCGACCGGCACGGTCTGCTGCGCATAGCCACGCGCCGGCACGTCGAGCTCACGCACGAGCGGCGCGCGTCCCGCGCCGGTCAGCTCGAGCCGCACGCGCGCCGGTCGCGCGCCCGCGTTGGCGATCTCGACGAACGCGCTCCAGCGCAGTGGATCCGCCGGCGGCGCGCGCACCGCGAATGCCGTGATGCCGACGTTGTCGGCCGGGGCGAAGACCGACACCTCGCGCGCGCCCGGCGGCAGCGCGAGCGGTGCCACACCGTCGGTGATCACGACCACCGCCGGATTCGCACCCCCACGGTCGGGCAGCGGCGGCAGTGCCGGCATCCGCGCCTCGCCGCCGGCGGCCGGCTGCAGCGCATCGAGCTTCGCGCGGGCCGCCGACGGCGCGGTCCATTCGAGCGCCGCCAGGCCGCGCGTGGTGTCGGCGACCAGCACCCGCGCGGTCGGATCGAGCGCCGCGATGCGCGCACGCGCCTCGGCGACGGCGCGCGAGAAGCGCGTGCCGCCGTCGCGGTGGGTGGCGGCCATGCCCGGTGCCGTGTCGACGACGATCGCCAGCGCGTCGGCCGCGACGCCGTCGGCACCGACCGGGCGCTCGGGACGCGCGATCGCGGCTGCCAGCGCCAGCGCGAGCGCGAGCGACAGCAGCAGCGCAAGCCACCAGCGCCAGCGCTCCGACGGCCCGCGGCGCGCGCCGAGCACGCGCTGCCAGATCAGCGTCGACGCGACGGTGATGCGCACCGGCGGCGGGCGCAGCAGGTACAGCGCGACCACCAGCGCCGCGACGGCGGCGAGCAGCGCGGCGACCCAGACCGGCGCGAACCCGACGAAGCTCAACGCAGCACCCCGGCCTCGCGCAGCGTGGTCAGCATGAGGGTCTCGAACGGCGCATCGCTGCGCGTCGGGATCCACGTCCAGCCGGCACGCCGACAGGCTTCGCCCAGTTCGGCCTGGTGCGCCGCGAGCGCGTCGCGGTAGGCATCGCGCAGCGTCGGCGTGACGTGCACGTGCAGCGCGGCGCGCGACTCGCTGTCGACCACCTCGACGTCCTCGGGCAGGTCTGGCGCGATCTCCTGCGGGCTCAGCACCTGCAGCGCGACGACCTCGTGGCGGAACTGCTGCAGCCAGCGCGCCGCGCCGGCGAAGCCGGTCGGGTCCATGAAGTCGCTCGCGATCACGACCAGGCCGCGCGTGCGCCCGCTGCCGAACGCGCGCTTGAGCGTGGTCTCGATCGACGTCGCGCCGGCGGCCTCGAGCTGGCCGAGGAAGTGGAACACCGGCCAGATCTGCGTGCGGCCACGCCGCACCGGCAGCTCGCGCACGACGCCGTCGGCGAAGGCGATCAGGCTCACGCGGTCCTGGTTGTGCAGCGCGAGGCACGCCAGCGCCGCGCACACGCGCCGCGCGAAGTCGAACTTCGACGGCTCGCCGGTTCCCATCGACGCGCTGGCATCGATCAGCACGTACACCGGCAGTTCGGCCTCTTCCTCGAACAGGCGCAGCAGCAGGCGGTCGAGGCGCAGATAGGTGCTCCAGTCGAGGTTGCGCGTGTCGTCGCCAGGCGTGTAGGGCCGGAAGTCGGTGAACACCATGCCGGTGCCGGTACGGCGCGACCGGTGCGCGCCGCGCAGATGCCCGGCCACCGGTCGTCGCGTGACGAGGCTCAGATGCTCGAGGCGGCGCAGGAACGCCTCGTCGAACAGACGGTCGGTCACGGAATCGCGGCCTGCTGCGGACGGATGCGCGGACGCCGGGTCAGCGTGGCGGCGCAAGGTCCTCGAGGATCTGCGCGAGGATGCGGTCGGTGTCGACGCGATCGGCCTCGGCCTCGAAGTTGAGCAGCAGCCGATGGCGCAGCGCCGGGATCGCGACCGCTCGCAGATCGTCGGTGGCGACGTGCACGCGGTCGTGCATCAGCGCGTGCACCTTGGCGCCGAGGATCAGCGACTGCGTGCCGCGCGGGCTGGCGCCGAAGCGCACGTAGCGCTTCACCAGCGGATGCGCCTCGGGCGCCTCGGGATGCGTGGCGAGCGTCAGGCGGATCGCCCAGTCCTGCACCGGCTTCGCGATCGGGACCTCGCGCGCGGTGTCGCGCATCGCGAGGATCTCGTCGGGGCCGAGGACGGCCTCGACCTTCGGTTCGCGCGCCTGGGTCGTGCGGTCGAGCACCTCCGACAGCGCGTCGGCGCCGG
>JALORJ010000291.1 GCA_025459035.1 Burkholderiales bacterium | reverse complement strand
GCCTTCCGCACGCACGAGCGTCCAGTCGTATCGCCCGATCGGGCGCCACAGCCGACCGTCGAGCCAGTGGCGACCGTCGACATCGGCGGCCGCCGTCGCGTGGTCGCCGTCGATGCGGACCGCGACCGGGCCCAGCTCGTGCCAGGTGCCGTCGAAGCCCGGCACGATGCCGCGCCACGCGGTCATCAGCGCGGCGGGGGTCGTCCGCGCAGGCGCGCCGCCCCACAGGCTGGTGTAGTCGACGACGATCTCGGGCGCGAACGCACGCTCCGCGAGGTCGTACGCCGCAAGGTCGACCGCCAGCGGGATCGAGCGCACCACGCTGACGACGCGCGCGGCGTCGGGATCGCCGGCGGGCGGGTGGGCAAGCGCGGGGTTCGCCAGCGCCAGCGCAGCGCCGGCAAAGAGAGTCTTCAGGGTCATGATCTTCGTCTCCGGTGGGTCGGGGGACTTCAGCGGGCGGCAGTCCGGTGCGTCGACGCAGCGCGGGCCACGTCGCGCAGGAAGTCGGCGATGCGGTCGCTCGTCGCGGCCACGGTTGCGGGGCGGTCGTAGAAGTCGAGGTGCGGATCCGCGGTCCAGTGCAACGCCTTCGGGCCGGCGAGCTGCGCGTGAACGCGACGTGCGTGTTCCGGGAGCGCCGCCTGGTCGGAGTGCACGACCAGCGTCGGCGCCGTCACGGCCGCCGCGGCGCGAAGCGGATCGCGGTCGAGCCACGCGGTCCACGACTGCACCGCGAACGCGTTCTTCCACGCGGCGATGTTCCCGCGCTGCGGATCGAAGTAGTACGAGAGGTGATCGCCGACATGCGACCCCGACTGCCCGGCCGGGGCGTAGGCCGTGATCGCGGGGGCCACCCCGTCGGTCGCGTAGCGCGCGGCGGCATCGGCCGCCTGCGTGCGCAGCGCGGCGACCGCCGCCTCGCCGCCGTACACCATCGCGACGTCGTCGGGGCCTGCGAACCAGCCGGCCACGGTCGCCACGGCCTTGACGTCCGGGTTGTGTGCCGCGGCGTCGAGCACGTTGGCCGCGGAGGCGCAGATGCCGAGCAGGCCGACCGCGTCGCGGTCGACGTCGTGCTGCGACCCGAGCCAGCGCACGGCCGCACGCAGATCGGCGTCCTTGGTCACGTTGTCCTCGAGCTGGCGCGGCAGCCCGTCGCTCTCGCCCCAGTGGCGGTAGTCGATCGCGAGCGCGACGATGCCGCGCTCGGCCAGTTCGCGCGCATACGTGCCCGCCATCTGCTCCTTCACCGAGGTGAGCGAGCCGCCGACGACCACAGCCGGCGCGGCGCGGCCCGCGACCGTCGCAGGGCGATACAGATGGCCACGGACCGTCTGGCCGTCGACCGTGAAGACCACGCGCTCGCGCACGACCGGCGCGGCGGTCGCGTCGACCGGGGCGACGTGGAAGGTGGTGAAGGCCAGCGCGGCCGCGAAGGGGGTCTTGAGGAAGTTCATCGATGGCTCCGTCCGGAGGGGTTGAAGGACGGAACCGATGCTCTGCCCGGCGCGCGCGGCGGCATTGCACGCGGCTGCGCCGTTTGCACGGGACTGCGGCAATCGATGCGTCGACCCGCGACGCGGACCGCGCCTGCGCACGTCGTGCACGCCGACGCGGTCGACGCCCGGCCGGACCCGCGTCAGTCCGGGCGGTAGCGTCCTCGCAGCACGCCGGGGGTCGCGCCGAACGTGCGCGTGAACTGCCGCGTGAAGTGCGCCTGGTCGGCGAAGCCGCAGGCCGCGGCGACCGCCGCGATCGGCAGTTCGGTGTCGGCCAGCATGCGCTTGCCGCGTTCGAGGCGCCGATCCATCAGGAAGCGATGCGGCGCCACGCCCGTGGTCTGCTTGAAGGCGCGTGCGAAGTGCGCCTCGGACAGGCCCGCGATGCCGGCCAGCGCCGCCACGGAGATCGGCTCGGCGACGTGCGCGTCGATCCAGTCGCCGATGCGCGTCAGCGTGCGGCCGGTCAGGCCGCCGCGCGGAATCGCGCGCGCTTCGCCGAACAGACGCAGCAGCTGGGCACCGAGCGCGAGCAGCATCGCGTCACCGAAGCGCCGCCCGCTGGTGCCGCCGCGCAGCACTTCCGCGACGAGCGCCTGCATCAGCGGGCCGAGCACCGGGTCGTCGAGTCCGATCACCGGCTCGATCGCCGCGTCGACGCCGAGCAGTGCGCGCAGGCGCACCGGATCGAGGATCGCGCCGCCCCAGCGCGCCGTGGTGGTCACGTCGAAGCTGAACGGCTGCTTCGCGGGCTGCACCCACAGACTGCCCGGCGGCATCGTGACCGTCCGCCAGACGCCCGCCTCGCACACGCGGAACGTGAAGTCGTCGGTGGCGCGCGAGATCGCGACGTAGTGCCCGACCGGCACCAGGTTCTCGACCTGCCAGCGGGTGTTCTCGCCGACCTCGACGTACAGCCCGTCCCAGCCGAAGGTGCGGCTGCTGGCCAGCACCTGCGCATGCGCGAGCACGTCGTCGCGGCGCCGACCGTCGTGCGCGTCGGCCCAGGGCAGCGCGCTGCGCTCGGGGTCGGACGGCGAACCGCGCGGTCGGGCCATCGGCGGGGCGCCCGGCGCGCGGGTCAGCGCTCGACGACGAACGGGCGACCACCGCCCAGGCGCGCGACGACCCGGTCGGCCTCGAGGCGCGCCGTCGCGCGGTCGACGAACGGCCCGGCCTGCACGCGCCATGGCGCGGCAGCGCTGCCCCCGGGCACGACGACGCAGCCGGCCGCCGCCGCCAGGCCGTCGAGTTCGGCCAGCATCTTCCGCGCGAAGTCCTCGGCGTTGGCGCGGTCGGCGAACGCGCCGAGCTGCAGCCATGCCGCGCGCGCCGGTGCGGCCGACGCGGGCCGCGGCTCGGCGCCCGCGACCGGCGTGGTCGGCGTCGCGGCTGCGGGCCGAGCGGCCTCGGGCCGCGGCACGTCGGACGCCGCGGCATCGGGCGTCACGGCGGCGGGCGCGACGCTCGCCGACGGCCCCCGGCGCGCCGTGGCCGCCGACCGCGCGCGCTCCCCGGCCTCGACAGCCGCGATCCAGTTCGCGTCGCCCGGCAGCAGCTGCACGACCTCGACCCGACCGCTGCCGCCGGTCACGAGCCCGAGCTTCGACGCGGCCGTGTACGCGGCCGACGTACGGCGCGAGCGCCGTGCGCGGCACGTAGTCGCGCCCAAGCGCGGTGTAGGGACGGGCGCTGGCGGCGCGGATCGGCTCGACGCGCGGTACGGCGTCGGGGATCGCGTCGAGGTCCGCCGGCGCGTCGGCGCCGGGGCCGTCGTCGAGGTAGTAGCCGCCGGCACCCGCGGCTCGCGCGGGTGCGCCCGCTGGCGCAGCGGGCGGCGCGACCGCGGGTGCCGTCGCGCGCGGGACCGGCGCGGCTTCGACGCGCGGGCGCGTCTGCGTCGCCACGGGCTGCGAGGCGCAGGCAGAGACGAACACGACGCAGACGGCGATCCACGCCCGCGCGATCGCGGTGGCCATCATGGTTGCCGGGAGCGCCAGTAGGTCGGGCGGCGCGCGAAATGCGCAAAGGCGACGATCACGACGTCGCCTCTCACGACGCGATACACCACCGAGAACGGGAACGCGCGCATGACGACGCGCCGTGTGCCGAGCCGCCATGGCGACCCGACATGCGGAAACGCTCCGAGGCTCGAGACGACACGCCGCGCTTCCGCGACCAGACGCTCCCCGAGCCCTGGGGCCGCGCTGTCGTACCAGGCGATCTCGTGGTTCAACTCCGCTTCGGCTTCCGGGTGGAACCTGACTGCGGTCAAGTCATCCGTCGCTCGATGTCCGCGAAGACATCTGCGGCGTCGCGCAGCGACACGCGCCCGGACTCGGCGTCGGAGATACGTCGTTGCAGCGCTTCATCCCATGCCGCGTCGAGCCCATCGCCATCGGTACCCGCCATCGACGCGATGATCGCGTCGACGATGCGCGCGCGGTCTTCGACCGGAAGGTTGCGGACTCGCGCCACGATTTCTGCAACGGCTTCGTTCACCTCTGCCTCCAGGGACTGACCGTCCGTCCTGCCGGTGTCCGCGAGTGTGCATCCGCAGGCGGCCTCGCGCACTCGGCACCCGCGACCGTCCGCGGCCTCGACCGGACGGGCGTACGGACTGCCACGCAACAGCGACCCGAGTTCTTCCGGGTCGGCTCATGCGCCATGGCGTCAGCCTCTCAACTCTTCACCAGTCGCTTGTGCGTGTGCACGCTCATCAGGATGCCGATGCCGCACAGCAGCGTGACGAGCGACGTGCCGCCGTAGCTGATCAGCGGCAGCGGCACGCCGACGACCGGCAGGATGCCGCTCACCATGCCCATGTTGACGAACGCGTACGTGAAGAACGTCAGCGTGACCGCGCCGGCCAGCAGCCGCGTGAAGAGCGTCGGCGCACCGGCCGCGATGTAGAGGCCGCGACCGATCACCAGCAGGAACAGCACGAGCAGCACGAGATTGCCGATCAGGCCGAACTCCTCGGCGTACACCGCGAACACGAAATCGGTCGTGCGCTCGGGCAGGAAGTCCAGACGCGCCTGGGTGCCGTTGAGCCAGCCCTTGCCGAAGACGCCGCCCGAGCCGAGCGCGATGCTCGACTGGATCGTGTGATAGCCCTTGCCCAGCGGGTCCTGCGTCGGGTCGAGGAGCGTGAGCACGCGCTGGCGCTGGTAGTCGTGCAGCATGCCCCACGCGAACGGCAGCGCGGCCGCGCCGGCGGCGCCCAGCCCGACCATCAGCTTCCACGACAGCCCCGCGAGGAACAGCGCGTAGAAGCCCGCCGCCGCGACCAGCAGCGCGGTGCCGAGGTCCGGCTGCTTCGCGATGAGCCCGACCGGCACCAGCAGCAGCGCGGCGGCGATCGCGTAGTCCTTCAGCCGCAGCACCGCCTCGTAGCGGTCGAAGTACCACGCGAGCATGAGCGGAACCGCGAGCTTCATCAGCTCCGACGGCTGGATGCGCGTGACGCCGATGTGCAGCCAGCGCCGTGCGCCGTGGCTCACCTCGCCCGCCACGGCGACGGCCAGCAGCAGCAGCAGGCCGACCGCGTACAGCGGCAGTGCGAGCTGCGCCAGCCGCTGCGGATGCACGTTGGCGATCAGCCACATCAGCGACAGCGCGACGGCCATGTTCATCAGCTGGCCGCCGACGCGCACGAAGCTCTCGCCCGACGCGCTGTAGAGCACGACGAGGCCGATGCCCATCAGCACCGCGACGACGGCGGCGAGGAACGGATCGACGTGGCGTACCGCGAACGCGACGACGCGCTCAATCATGTTCGTCCTCCGTCGGCGCGTCGGACGCGGCGCCCGGCGTGGCACCGGCCGCAGGCTTCGGTGCCGGGGGTACTTCGACCACGGGCTTCGGCTCGATGCCCAGCAGGAACCAGTCGAACACCGCCCGCGCGATCGGCGCGGCCGCCGATCCGCCGTGGCCGCCGTTCTCGACGAGGATCGCGAGGGCGATGCGCGGGGCATCGGCCGGTGCGTACGCGATGTAGAGCGCGTGGTCGCGGTAGCGCTCGTCGAGCTTCGACTCGTCGTACTTCTCGCCCTGCTTCATGCCGACCACCTGCGCGGTCCCGGTCTTGCCGGCCACCGCGTACTGGACGCCCGCGAACGCCTGCGCGGCGGTGCCGCCGGGCTTGTTGACGTCGATCATCGCGTCGCGCACCCGCGCGAGGTTGGCGGGGTCGACCGCGAAGGTCGCGAACGGCTGCGGCTCGATGACGGTGCGCTCGCCGCTCTGGCTCGCCTCGATCTGTTTCACCAGATGCGGGCGGTAGACGACGCCGCTGTTGGCGAGGATCGCGGTCGCGAACGCGAGCTGCGCGGGCGTCGCGAGGTTGTAGCCCTGACCGATGCCGACGCTGATCGTGTCGCCGAGGAACCACTTCTGCTTGAAGCGGCGCTGCTTCCATTCCTGCGACGGCAGGTTGCCACCGGATTCGCCCGGCAGATCGATGCCGGTGCGCTTGCCGAACCCGAACTGGCCGATGAAGCGATGGATGATGTCGATGCCCAGGTCCTGCGCGAGGCCGTAGTAGTAGGTGTCGCACGAGATCACGATCGACCGGTGCAGGTTGACCATGCCGTGGCCTTCCTTCTTCCAGTCGCGGAAACGGTGCGTCGACCCGGCGATCGCGAACCAGCCGGGATCGGAGATCGTGTGGTCGGGCGAGCGACGACCGCTCTCGAGCCCCGCCAGCGCCATGAACGGCTTGAACGTCGACCCGGGCGGATAGACGCCCTGCAGCGCGCGGTTGTTCAGCGGTCGGTCCGGCGAGTTGTTCAGTGCATCCCAGTTCTGCGGGTCGATGCCTTCGACGAACAGCCCGGGGTCGAAACCCGGTCGCGACACCAGAGCCAGCACGCCACCGGTCGACGGCTCGATCGCGACCAGCGCGCCGCGCCGCGTGCCGAACGCGCGCTCGGCGATCTCCTGCAGCTTCAGGTCGAGCGCGAGATGCAGGTTGTCGCCCGACGCGGGCGGGAAGCGCTGCAGCGTGCGCACGGCGCGCCCGCCCGCGTCCGTCTCGACCTGTTCGAAGCCCGTGGTGCCGTGCAGTCGCGCCTCGTAGATCGCCTCGAGCCCCGCCTTGCCGATGTAGTCCGAGCCCGTGTAGTTCGCGGCGCGTCCCTTGTCCTCGAGGTCGGCCATGTCCTTCTCGGACAGGCGGCCGATGTAGCCGACGACATGCGACGCGATCTCGCCGTTCGGGTAGTGACGGAACAGGCGCGCATTGATCGACACGCCGGGAAAGCGGTAGCGGTTCACCGAGAAGCGGGCGACCTCCTCGTCCGTCAGGCGCGTGCGCAGCGCCAGCGTGTCGAGCGTGCGCCGCTCCTCCATCAGCTTCGCGAGCCGCTTGCGGTCACGCGGCTGGATGTCGATGACCTCGGCCAGACCGTC
>JALORJ010000290.1 GCA_025459035.1 Burkholderiales bacterium | reverse complement strand
GCGGTCGGCCAGGCGGAACACCGCGTCGACGTCGTGCTCGACGAGCAGCATCGACACGCGGCCCTTCAGCGCCGCGAGCAGCGCGACCATCCGCGCCGACTCTTCCGGGCCGGTGCCCGCCATCGGCTCGTCGAGCAGCAGCAGACGCGGCGCGATCGCGAGCGCGAGTGCCAGCTCGAGCTGGCGCTGCTCGCCGTGCGACAACGTGCCCGCGATCGCGTCGGCGCGGGCTTCGAGCCCCACCCGCGCGAGAACCGCCTGCGCCTGCGCGTCGAGGGTCGCGTCGGCATCGCGCCGCGCGAACATGCCGAGACTGCCGCGCCCCGTGCGCTGCTGCGCGGCCTGCGCGGCGAGGCGCGCGTTGTCACGCACCGTCAGCCGTGCGAACACGCTCGTGATCTGGAACGCGCGCGCGAGGCCGCGCTGGGCGCGTTCGTGCGCGCTCGCATGTCCCAGCGCGACGCCGTCGAGCCACACGTCGCCGGCGTCGGGACGCAGCGCACCGCCGATCTGTGCGATCAGCGTGCTCTTGCCCGCACCGTTCGGGCCGATCAGCGCGTGCAGTTCGCCGGGCTGCACCTCGAGCGTCACGTGGTCGGTCGCGATCAGCGCACCGAAGCGCTTGACGAGCCCCCGCAGCGCGAGGGCCGGGACGGCCGCGCTCACACCGCCTCGCGCCGGCGTCTGGCGAGGGCCGCGAGGCCGCGCGGCGCGAACAGCACGACCGCGAGCATCGCGAGGCCCAGCGGCACGCGCCAGTACTCGGTCCAGGCGTTGAACACCTCCTGCAGCGCGAGCAGCAGGAGGGCGCCGGCCGGTCCGCCCCAGCGGCCACCGACGCCGCCGACGATCACCATGATCAGCAGCATCGCCGACTGGGTCCAGTGCAGCGTCGCGGGGCTCACGAAGCGGTTGTGATTGACCAGCAGGGCACCGGCCAGTCCGGCCAGCGCACCCGACAGCACGAACGCGATCCACTCGAAGCGGCGGGTCGCGAAGCCGAGCGCTTCCATGCGCGCGGGGTTCTCGCGGATGCCGACCAGCACGGCGCCGAAGCGCGACCGCACGACACGGTCGATCCCCCACAGCGTCACCGCGAGCAGCGCCAGCACCACCCCGTAGAAGCCGACGTCGTCGTCGAGCAGCCCGGTCGCGGTTCCGAACGTGCTGCGCGCGGCGAGCGCGAGGCCGTCTTCGCTGCCGTACGCGCGCAGCGAGATCGCGACGTAGTACGCCATCTGCGCGAACGCGAGCGTGACCATCAGGAAGTACACGCCGCGCGTGCGCAACGCGACGGCCCCGACCAGCGCCGCGAACCCGCCCGCGACGACCACCGCGAGCGGCCACGCGATCCACGCGTCGGTGACGCCCTCGGCCGCGAGGATGCCGACCACGTACGCGCCGGTGCCGACGAACGCGGCGTGGCCGAGCGCGACACGACCGGCCTGTCCCACCACCAGATTCAGGCTCGCGGCCGCGAGCGCGAAGATCATCACGCGTCGCGCGAAGCCGATGTAGTAGCTCTGCCCGAGGGCCTGCAGCACCCACGGCAGCGCGACCCCGGCGGCCAGCAGCACCCAGGGCGCGATCGACGTGCCGCGACGCTCAGCCCGCATGCGCCGGGAACAACCCCGCCGGGCGCCACAGCAGCACCACGACCATGGCCGCGTAGATCGCGATCGCCGCGAGCGCCGGACCGACCGCCGCCGCCACGGTGGGCGGCAGCGCCTGCGCGAGCAGCAACGGCAGGAACGCCCGACCGGCCGTGTCGACCAGGCCGACGAGCAGGGCCCCCACGAACGCGCCGCGCACGCTGCCGATGCCGCCGATGACCACGACCACGAACGCGAGGATCAGGATGTTCTCGCCCATGCCGATCTCGACCGACAGCACCGGGCCGAGCATCGCGCCGGCCAGCGCGCACAGCGCGGCGCCGACCGCGAACAGCGCGGTGAACAGCGGCGCGACGCGCACGCCCATGAGTTCGGTCATCGTGCGGTTGGCGGCACCGGCGCGCACGCGCATGCCGATGCGCGTGCGCGTGACGAGCAGCGCGAGCGCGACGGCGACGGCCAGCCCGACGCCGATCACGGCCAGGCGAAACGCGGGATAGAACAGGTCGGGCAGCAGTTCCACCGGACCCGCGAGCGCCTCGGGCGCACTCGCCATCAGCGGCGCCGGGCCCCACAGCTTCCTGACGACATCGTCGGCCACCAGCAGCACGCCGAACGTGGCCAGCACCTGGGCGAGATGGTCGCGCGCGTAGAGCCGCCGCAGCAGCGCGACCTCGAGCAGCACGCCGAGCGCCGCGGTCGCGACCATCGCACCGAGCACGGCGATCCAGAAGCTCCCGCTCGCCTGCGCGATCGACGCGGCCAGGTACGCACCGATCATGTAGAGCGACCCGTGCGCGAGGTTCATGAAGTCCATGATCCCGAACACGAGCGTGAGCCCGGCCGCGAGCAGGAACAGCATCAGGCCGAACTGCAGGCCGTTGAGCGCCTGCTCGATCAGCAGCGTGAACGTCATGCGCCGACCACCGCCCGCGCGCCGGATCGCCCGATGCGGCCGAGGCGCGCCGGTCGGCCGAGGCGACCTGACCGCCGCCGGCTCACGGCCGTGGCATCACGCACTTCGCGCCGTACACGTCGGCGTGCGCGTCGAAGATGCGGCCGATCGTGCGGTTGGTGAGCCGACCCTGCGCGTCGCGCGCGACTTCGCGCAGCACCATCGGCTGGATCGGCACGTGGTTCGCGCCCAGCTTGTAGTCGCCGCGCACCGAGCGGTAGCGCGCCGCCGCCAGCGCCGCGACCAGCGCAGGCTTGTCGTCGAGATTGCCCTTCGCGTCGCGCACCGCGGCATCGATCATCTGGATCGCGTCCCACGCCTGCGCGGCGTAGGTCGACGGCAGCCGCCCGTACTTCTTCTGGAACGCGTCGACGAAGGCCTTGTTGGCGGGGTTGTCGAAGTCGTGGTTCCAGTGCGACGAGTTGAGGATGCCCTGCATCGGCGCCCCGACGGCGCGGATGACGTCCTCGTCGGTCGAGAAGCCCGGCGCGACCAGCGGGATGCTGCGGTTCAGGCCGGCGCCGACGTACTGCTTGATGAAGTTGATCCCCATGCCGCCGGGCAGGAAGAAATAGACCGCGTCGGGCTGCGCCGCGCGGATCTGCGCGATCTCGACCGCGTAGTCGATCTGCCCGAGCTTGGTGAAGATCTCGCTCTTCAGCGGCCGCGTGTAGAAGCGCTTGAAGCCGGCGTTCGCGTCGACCCCGGCGGGGTAGTTCGGCGCGACGAACACCACCGCCTTGTAGCCCTTGTCCATCGCGACCTTGCCGGCCGCCTCGTGGTGCGCGTCGCCAGGCCAGGACGCCGAGAAGAACCACGGGTTGCACTTCTCGCCCATCAGTGCCGACGGCGTCGCGTTGGCCGAGATGTACGGCACCTTCGCGTCGAACAGCAGCGGACCGACCGCGAGCGCGACGTTCGAGCCGATCGGGCCGGTGAAGAAGTCGATGCGCTCCTGCTTCACGAAACGCTCCACCACCTGCCGCGCCGCGTCGGGCGTGCCGGTGGTGTCGGCCTGCACCACCGTCACCGGCAGTCCCCCGAGCTTGCCGCCGAGGCTGTCGAGCGCGAGCGTGAAGCCGTCGCGGGCCTCGGCGCCGAGCGCCGCGAACGGCCCCGACAGGTCGTTGGCGATGCCCAGACGGACCGCGTCGGCGGCATCGGCGGCGGACGTCGCGAGCAGCGACAGGCACACGATCGATGCGGCGCTCGGCCACGCGGACCGCGGGCGGCG
>JALORJ010000289.1 GCA_025459035.1 Burkholderiales bacterium | reverse complement strand
CGCGCTGCTGCTCGAGATCCTCGACCGCCGCGTGCGCTCCGAGGAAGACCTGCTGCTCGGCCTGGAAGTGCCGCTGGTCGGCGTGCTCGAGAGCCGCAAGGCACGCGGGTTCGGCTTCGGTCCGTTCCGCCGCCGTCCGCCGGCGCTGCCGGCCCCCACCTCCTCGTCGACGGCCGTCGTGCCGTCGGCGGCCTGACGCGCCCGTCCCGAGAACGGTCCCATGGCCCAGATCACCGAAATCGCCAAGCCTTCGATGTACCCCGGCGCCGCGCGCCCCGGTGGCCAGATCGGCGCGATGCTGATCGACTCCGGCAAGATTTCCGCCGAGGACGCCGAGCGCATCTTCCTGCTGCAGAAGGCCGAGGGGCTGCGCTTCGGCGAAGCGGCCGTGCGCCTGGGGCTCGTCACCGAGGGCGAGATCAACGCGGCGCTCGCGACGCAGTTCGACTATCCGTACCTGCACAGCGCCGAGACCGGCGTGCGCCCGGAAGTGGTGGCGGCCTACGAGCCGTTCTCGCGTCAGGTCGAGCGCCTGCGCGCCGTGCGCAGCCAGCTGATGCTGCGCTGGTTCACCCCCGAGCAGCGCGTGATCGCGGTCGCGAGCGCGCGCGGCAAGGACGGGCGCAGCTACATCGCCGCCAACCTGGCCGTGGTGTTCTCGCAGCTGGGCGAGCGCACGCTGCTGATCGACGCCGACATGCGCCGCCCGCGCCAGCACGAGCTCTTCAACCTGTCCAACCAGACCGGGCTGTCGACGGCGCTGTCCGGCCGTGACGACGGTCGCGGCAAGCGCATCGCCGGGCTGGTCGACCTGTCGGTGCTGCCGTCCGGGCCGATCCCGCCGAACCCGTCCGAACTGCTGTCGCGGGCGAGCTTCGGCGATCTGCTCGAGCGCGCACGCGAGGAATACGACGTCGTGATCGTCGACACCGCGTCGGCAGAGTCGGGGGCCGACGTGCAGACCATCGCGCACCGCGCCCGTGGCGTGCTGATGATCGCCCGCAAGAACCGCAGCCGGCTGCGCGAAGTCCAGGCGCTCGCCGACAGCGTGCAGAGCGCCGGTGCCGCGGTCGTCGGCACCGTGCTGAACGTGCATTGATTCCGCCGTGGATGCATCCCACCTGACCTGATTCCCGAGGCCTGCGCGGACGCACCGAAGCGTCCGCCGCAAGGCCGGCCCCGGAGTTCCCCACGATGTCCACCGTGTTCGATCGCATCCCGGCGCAGAAGGCGCCACCGAGCGCCTGGTTCAACTGGCTGCCGGTGGCGCTCGGGCTGCTCGCGATGTACGTCCCGAGCTACCTCGACCTGTCGAAGGTGTTCTGGAAGACCGAGATCGGCGGCCACGGTCCGATCATCCTCGCGGTGGTGATCTGGTTGTTCTGGCGCACGCGCGACGTGCTGGTCGCGACCGACGACACGCCGATGCCGCGGCTCGGCTGGAGCCTCGTCGGGTTCGGCGCGCTGCTGTACGCCGTGGGGCGGTCGCAGAGCCTGTTCCAGTTCGAGGTCGGATCGCAGATCCCGTTGCTCGCGGGCCTGCTGCTCGCGCTGAAGGGCCGGCGTGCCGCGAAGGCGCTGTGGTTCCCGGTCTTCTTCATCGTGTTTCTCGTGCCGATCCCGGGCTCGATGCTCGACGCGATCCTGCTGCCGCTGAAGCGCCACGTGTCCGTGATCGTGGAGACCATCCTGTTCCAGGCGGGCTATCCGGTGGCCCGCAGCGGGGTGGTGCTGACCATCGGCCCCTACCAGCTGCTGATCGCCGACGCGTGTTCGGGGCTGAATTCGATGATCGCGCTGTCCGGGGTCGGCCTGCTGTTCGTGCACCTGATGCAGAGCCGCAACTGGATCTACAACGGTGTGCTGCTGGTCAGCATCCTGCCGACCGCGTTCGTCGCGAACATCGCGCGCGTGCTGCTGCTGATGCTGGTCACCTACTACGGTGGCGACGACGCCGGCCAGGCGTTCCACGACTACGCCGGCTACCTCGAGATCGTCTTCGCGTTCGGCGCGTTCTTCGCGCTCGACGCGATCCTTCGGCGCTTCGTCGAGAAGCACGACGCCGCGCCGACCCCCGTACCCGCCACCTGACCCCGATCGACGCCCGCCTGCGCCCGAGCCCGCCATGACCGCCCCTGCCGCTTCGACCCCCGCCGTCGTCACCGCCCCGCCGCTGCGCCCGTTCCTGATCGCCACCGTCGCGATGGTCGTGGCCGTCGTGCTCTCGATCGCGATGACGCCGCGCACGCACGAAGTCGCGACCGACGCGGTACAGCTCGACAGGATGGTGCCGTCGGAATTCGGGCGCTGGAAGGAACTCAAGACCGCCGCGATCCAGATGGATCTCGCGCCGCGCGACGGCGAGGAAAAGTCGATGGACCAGCCCTACGACCAGACCGTCATGCGCACGTACCAGCGCGACGACGGCGCGGTCGTGATGCTCGCCCTCGCGTACGGCCGCACGCAGAAGCAGGAAGTGAAGATCCACCGCCCCGAGCTCTGCTACGTCGCGCAGGGCTTCGAGGTGCTGCGCTCGCAGCGCACGACGCTCGACCTCGGCGCGTCGCATCCGCAGGTGCCGGTTTACCGCCTGACGACGCGCAACAAGGGTCGGCAGGAGCCGGTGACGTACTGGATCCGCATCGGCGACCAGATCACGGCCAACGCGCTCGAGTCGCGCATGAAGATCCTGCGCGCCGGCCTGTTCGATGGCGAGGTCCCCGACGGCCTGCTCGTGCGCACGTCGTCGGCCGTCCCGCTCAACGCGCCGGTGGACGACGAGTACCAGCAGCAGGCCGACTTCCTGCGCGATCTGTTCGCGGCGATCCCGCCCGCGACGCGCACGGCGCTGGTCGGTCGCTGAGGCCGGCGCGAAGCGGCTGGCGGCCCGCGTGGCTGCGCGCAGGCGCGTCGTGCTCGCGTGGCCGGCGTTCGCGAACCGCAAGGTGAACCCGTACAACGCCCTGCTGTATGCCGGTGTGCAGCAGGCCGGCTGGGACGTGCGCGAGTTCTCGTGGCGTCGCGTGCTGCTCGAGCGCCATGACGTCTGGCATGTCCACTGGCCCGAGGACGCGGTGAACCAGCGCGACGGCGTGCGCTCGTGGCTGCGGCTGTGCGGGTTCGTCGCGGCGTTGCTGCAGTCGCGGCTCACCGGGCGCAAGGTGGTCTGGACGCTGCACAACCTGCGGCCGCACGAGAGCCGCCGACCGACGCTGCAGTCGGCGTTCCGGCGCGTGTTCCTGCGCTCGGTCGACCTGGTGCTCGCGCTGACCGAGTCCGGGCGCACCGCGGCGATCGAGACCTACCCCGTGCTGGCGCGAGCCCTGTGGCGCGTCGTGCCGCACGGCCACTATCGCGACGTCTATCCGCCGGCCCCGCCGCAGGTCGACGCCCGGCGCGCCCTCGGCCTGCCCGAGCGCAGCACCGTGTTCGCGTTCGTGGGGCTGATGAAGCCGTACAAGAACGTGCCCGGACTGCTGCGCGCGTTCGCGGCGCTCGACGACGCCGATGCGCGCCTGCTCGTGGCGGGTCTGTGCCCCGACAAGGCGCTGGCCGACGAGATCGCCGCGTTGGCGGCCGCCGATGCGCGCGTCCAGCTGCACCTCGGGTTCCTCGACGAGGACGCGATGGCGCGCACGGTCGCGGCCGCCGACTGCGTCGTCCTGCCGTACACCGAGATCCTGAATTCGGGCGTCGCGCTGCTCGCGCTGTCGCTGGGCCGTCCGGTCGTGGTGCCGCGGCTCGGTGCGCTGCGCGAACTGGCCGACCTCTGCGGGCCCGACTGGGCGGTCGCCTTCGACGGCACGTTCGACACCGCGGTGCTGGCGGC
>JALORJ010000025.1 GCA_025459035.1 Burkholderiales bacterium | reverse complement strand
GGTCGTGGTCGTGGTCGTGGTCGAGCGATGCGACAACATGGAATGCGATGACATGGCGATCTCCGCTGGGGCGGCGGGCCTGGCCGGTTCGGTCGCCCGCGCCGTGGACGTTCGGCGCGGACGCGCGCATGCGCTCCGGCCGCGTTTCCCCCGACGTGTCGCCGCGACCTGCTGGCGGGCGCCCGATCACGGGTGCCCGGCTGCGGATGCGGGGTGCAAGCGGTCCGCAGGTCTTGCTCGCGACACGGCGGCAACGTGCGCCCGGCGTCATGCCGATGTCAATCCGACCGAGGTCGGCGCCGGTCGGCCGCGGCGATCACGGCGAACCGCCCTGCGCGGTCACGCGACCGCGTGCTGCGGCAGACCGCCCGCCGCGGTCGGCGCCGACACATGGCGGCGGTGCGACCGCGTCGCCACAGTCGCACCGACGGCTGCGCACTGCCTCAGGCCGCGACCCCCCGCTTCGCCAGCGCCGCACGCACGCCTGCGCCGTACGCGGGGTCCGCGCGGTCGAAGTGGCCCAGCTGCCGCTCGACGATGTCGCGCGGACACTTCGACAGCGGTCCGGCCAGGTTGTCGAACAGGTTCTGCTTCTCGGCCGGCGGCAGCAGCCGGAACAGGTTGCCCGCCTGGGTGAAGTCGTCCTCGATGCCGCGGGCATCGAAGCGCCCCGCGTCCCCGCTCGACCCCCAGCCCGGATCGCCGTGGCCGAAGCCGTGCGGCGACGTTCCCGAGGCCTCGACGTTGGCGTAGTTCAGGGCGCCGCCGCCGTTGTGCAGCGTCATCGAGCCGTCACGCTGGTGATGGTGGAACGGGCACTTCGGCGCGTTGATCGGCAGCTGCTGATGATTGGTGCCGACGCGGTAGAGCTGCGCGTCGTGGTACGCGAACAGTCGACCCTGCAGCATCTTGTCGGGCGAGAAGCCCATGCCGGGAACGACGTTGGCCGGCGAGAACGCCACCTGCTCGACCTCCGCGTGATAGTTGTCCGGGTTGCGGTTCAGCTCGAGCACGCCGACCGGGTGCCGCGGGAAGTCGCTGTGCGGCCACACCTTGGTCAGGTCGAACGGATTCCAGCCGGTGCGCCGCTCCCACGCCGCGAGTTCGGCATCGGTCGCGATCTGCACCATCACGGTCCACCGCGGAAAGTCGCCACGCGCGATCGCCTCGAACAGGTCGCGCTGCGCGTAGTCGGGGTCCTCGCCGGCCAGGCGCACCGCGTCGGCCGCCGGCAGGTTGCGGATGCCCTGCTGCGTCTTCAGGTGCCACTTGACCCACACGCGCCCGCCGGCGGCATCGATCAGGCTGAAGGTGTGGCTGCCGAAGCCGTCCATGTGGCGGTAGCCGTCGGGCGTCCCGCGATCGCTGAACAGCATCGTGACCTGGTGCAGCGACTCGGGCGCCCGGCTCCAGAAGTCGAACATCATCGTCGGCGATTTCAGGTGGGTGTGCGGATCGCGCTTCTGCGTGTGCACGAAGTCCGGGAACTTGATCGGGTCCTTGATGAAGAACATCGGGGTGTTGTTGCCGGCGAGATCCCAGTTGCCGTCCTCGGTGTAGAAGCGGATCGCGAAGCCGCGCGGGTCGCGCTCGGTGTCGGCGCTGCCGCGCTCGCCGCCCACCGTCGAGAAACGCACGAAGGTCGGCGTCACCTTGCCGACCGCCGCGAAGAGCTTCGCCCTGGTCCAGCGCGTGATGTCGTGGGTCACGGTGAACGTGCCGTGGGCGCCCGAGCCCTTGGCGTGCACGACGCGCTCGGGAATGCGCTCGCGGTTGAAATGCTGCAGCTTCTCGATCAGGTGGAAGCCCTGCAGCAGCAAGGGGCCGCGCGGGCCCGCGCTGAGCGAGTTCTGGTGGTCGGCGACGGGAATGCCGGAAGCGGTGGTGAGCGCAGTCATCGAGGCGGTTCTCCATGGTCGTCGGAGCGATGTCCGACACGCCTCGATTCTTGCCCGCGCCCCCTGCGTCGCGCAGCCGCGCGACCGCGAATCGTCTGACTCGCGTCTATCGAGAAAGTCGTTCGCTGACCGCCTTGGCGATCGATTCTCTCGCGCTTCGACCGGACGGTTCCGCGACCGGCTGCAGCCGCGCGTCGAGCAGCGCGATGCGGCCCCCGCGGTCGGCGGGCACGTACGGCATCGGCACCAGCCGGTCGGCGAGCCAGCCCAGGTCGCCGCGCATCAGCCGCCACCACACCACCTGCTGGTTCGAGACGCCGTCGAACACCAGCACGCGCTTCTCCGCGTAGAACGCCGCGTCGGCGGCGAAGTGGCGCGACAGGTCCGCCCAGTGCAGGCGCGGCGCGCGGTGGTGCACGGCGTGATAGCCGTCGTTGAAGCAGCGACGGTTCTGCGCGCAGTTGATCAGCACCGTGGCATTCGCGACAGGGTCGGCGGGGCGGTCGGCCTGCACGAACGCGTGCTGCGCCCAGTTGCCGGCCATGAGAAAGAAGCGCGTCAGCAGGTACGGTGCGACGCCGGCGACCAGCGTGGCCGCCGGGCGCAGCGCGAGCCCGCAGCCGAGCAGCGCCAGCCACGCGCCCTCGGCGGACATCAGCGCCGGCACGCGCGCGCCGTGACCCAGCGCACGCAACTGCCGGAAGAACGGCCGGTGCTCGGCGACGACGAAGCGCGCGAAGTAGCGCGCGAAGTGCCACGGATCGTCGCGGCGATAGAGCCACGTGCTCGAGCGATCGCGCGGGCCGTTGTCGGCGGCGTGGTGCATGTCGACGTGGTGTGCGCGGTACAGACCCGGCGCGATGCCGTACGGCAGCAGCAGCGCGGCGCGCACGGCGCGCTCGACGCGCCGCGCGCGCCCGGGGCGCGTGATCGGCCGATGCGTCGAGGCGTGCACCGCGAGCAGCAGCGGCCCGCCGAAGACGCCGTACAGCAGCGCAAGCCACGGCAGCGCCGCCACGGCGACCGCCCACGTCGGCAGCATGAACAGCACGAGCCCGGCCGGCGGCACGACGAGCGTCCAGCGCACGACGACCCGCACGATCGCCAGATCGCGTCGGTCCGCGAGCCACGGCGCGAGCGCGCGCTCGAGCGCGTTGCGCGGGGCATCGTCGAGCGGTTGCGGATCGTGCAACGGCCGCGCGAACGCGGTCGGGGTCGCGGCGCGCGTCGCCCGAACGTCGGCGCGTGCGTTCACGCCCCGGACCCGCGCCACGTGCCGAACACGCGATCCCAGAACCGCGCGCTGACGCCGAAGTTCGACCGCGGATGCGCGTGGTGCCGCGCATGGAAGGCCGCGGCACCATCGAGCCAGCGCGGCCGCCACGGCGCGTGCAGCACGCGATGGAAGAAGCGGAACCACGAGTACTGCAGGCAGCCCCCCGCGACGACGACCCCCGCGGCAGGCGGCGAGGCCGTGACCGCGACGACGATCAGCCACGCGCAGGCCCAGAAGAAGAACGGCGCACACCACGAGCGCAGGTCGATCTGCTCGGCGTCGGGCCTCGCGTGATGGCGGGCGTGCTCACGCGCCGCCGGCGTGCGCCCGTGCATGAGGAAGCGGTGGATCGTGTACTCGGCGAACGAGCCGACCAGCCAGCCGACCGGCAGCGCGAACAGCACCACCGCGGACGCCTGGGGTAGCGCGTGGCCGAGCAGCATCGCCGCGAGCGCCAGGGTCACCGCGTGGTGCAGCGGGCTCGCGATGCGCGCGATCACGCCAGCCGCTCCGGCGGCGACCACGTGTCGAGCAGGCGCAGCGTGTGCGCTTCGCCGGCGGCGATCACGGCGTCCAGCGCCGCCCAGTCGTTCACGTCGATGCCCTCCATCGGCGGCTCCAGCACCAGCGCCGCACGGGTGTGCAGCGAGCGGGTGTGCCCCGCGCTGGCCAGAAGCATCGCCCGGACCAGCGTGCGTGCGAGCGTCGGCGCGCGGCCGGACGCGTCGGGAACCGGTCCGTCGCCGCGACTGGGATTGACGCCGACGACGACGCCGGCGGTGCGATCGCGCACCGCGTCGACCGGCACGTTGTCCAGCAGCGCGCCGTCGACGTACCAGGCCCCGTCATGCGCCACGGGCGGTACCAGCCCGGGCACGGCGTTCGACGCATGCACCCAGTGCGCAAGCGGGCCGCGCTCGGGGAGGGCGAGCGTGCCGTCGGTCAGGTTGCAGCAGGCGGGCACGAACGGGCGGACGCAGTCCTCGATGCGCGCCGCGCCGAACAGCGTGTGCATGCACTGCGCGAGGCGACGCCCGGACAGCAGCGCGTGACGCGGCCACGCAAGCCCGGTGAACGGGCGCAGACGCAGCGCGTCGCGCAGCGCCGCGTGCAGCGTGACGGCGTCGTGCCCCAGTGCGGTCAGGCCCCCGACGACCGCGCCCATGCTGCTGCCGGCGACGACGTCGACCGGAACACGCGCGCGCTCGAACGCGCGCAGGACGCCGATCGCGGTCAGCGCACGCACGCCGCCTCCGCCGAGCGCGACCCCGACCGAGCGACCGAGCAGATGCCGCGCCAGCCGGTCGATCGCCCCGGCATCGGCGTCGCACACCCAGTGATGGCGAGCCACGCGTCGCGGCTGCAGCCAGCGCTCGGCGGCGCGCGGCGGGCCGGCCGACAGCAGGACCAGCTCGCGCCCGCGCAGGTCGCGCGCGGCGTCGGTGGCTGCCTCGAGGGCGCCCGGCGCCGCGTCGGCGGCGTCGCTGTGCGCCACCACCAGCACACGGTCGGCGTGCCGCAGCGCGACCCGGCTCCACGCGTCGCGCGCGTCGGCGGCCACGAGGATCAGCAGCGCGTGCGTATCCTCGGCGTCGGCCAGCCACGCGGCGATGCGCCCGTCGGCCGCCGCGTCGTCCGGACGGACATGCGCCCGCGCCGCGTCGGCCGCGTCGATCTTGCGCACGGTCGTGCGCGTCGCGACGGCGTGCGCGAGGCGCGCCGCGAACGCACCGAGCGTCGCCGCCGGCAGCCCGCCGGCGCCGACCAGCGCGACCGTCGCCACCCGTCCGCGCGGTTCGGCCGCGGTCGACAACCGGCGCGTCAGGACCTCGACGAAACGGCGCATCACGCTCGGATGGCGCTGCATGAAGCGCACGAACGCGGCGTTCGAGATCCGCAGCAGCCGCGCGTCGCGCAGCGCCACGACCGTCGCGGTGCGCGGCGCACCCGACAGCACCGTCATCTCGCCGATCAGCTCGCCGCGCCCGATCTCGCCCAGCCGAAGCGGCCGATCCGGCGCGGTGTCGTCGAACGCGACGAAGCGGCCGGCCAGCACGATGTACAGCGCATCACTCGGGTCGCCGCGGCGCACCAGCGTGTCGCCGCCGGCGATCGCGACCGGCTCGAACGCCTGCGCAGCGTCGGCGACGAAGTCGGCATCGACATCCGGGTACAGCCGCGCGAGGTCGGCCGCGATCCGGTCGGTCGGCGCGCGGTCGAGGGGTGGGTCCCGCGGTTCCATGACCCTTATGATCCGGTCAATCCCGTTCGTCGCCACGCGCGTCCTCCCGCCCCCGATGCCGCCCGCTGCCGTCCCGACGCTCCAGATCGACAACGACCGCGTCCGGGTGACCGAGTGGCGCTTCGCCCCCGGCGCGACGACCGGTTTCCACCGTCATGCGATGGACTACGTGGTGGTGCCGCTCGCCGACGGCGTGCTGCGGCTGGTCGAGCCCGACGGCACGCGCGAGGTGGCCCTGAAGGCGGGCGTGTCGTACGCGCGCCCGGCCGGCGTCGAGCACGAGGTCGTCAACGCGAACGCCTTCGAGTACGCGTTCGTCGAGATCGAGCTGAAGCGCTGAGATCCGTCGATGGCCGTCATCGCGGTGTTCAACCAGAAGGGCGGCGTCGGCAAGACCACGACGACGTTGAACCTGGCCGCCGCGCTGGGCCAGGACGGCATCGCGCCGGTGGCGATCGACCTCGACCCGCAGTCGCACCTGTCGATCGCGGCGGGTTACCGCTACACGCCCGCGATGCGCACCGTGTTCGCGTTCTATCAGCACGGCGTGCCGCTGTCGCAGCTCGTGCGGGTCAACCGCTCGGGTGTGCGCGTCGTGCCGTCGTCGCTCGACCTGTCGAAGGTCGACGCGCTCTACGGCAGCGACGCCGGCATCGCGCGGCGCCTGAAGGAAGGCATCGACGCGGCCGGCTGGGCGCAGAAGCCGCCGGTGCTGATCGACTGCTGTCCGATGCTGGGCGTGCTCACGCTGAACGCGCTGATGGCCGCCGACCGCGTGCTGATTCCGGTGTCGGCGGACTTCCTGTCGCTGCAGGGCGCACACCGCATCGCCGCGGCGCTCGACGCGCTCGAGAAGCGCACCGGCCGCGTCTTCCAGCGCCGCGTCGTGATCACGCGCTTCGACGCGCGGCGCAAGCTGTCGGCGCAGATCCAGTGGGACCTCGAGATGGCCTTTCCGGGGCTGGTCTGCGAGACCCGCATCCACGAGTCGGTCCCGCTGGCCGAGAGCCCGATGCACGGCCAGGACGTCTTCACCTTCGCGCCCGACAGCCAGGGGGCGACCGACTACCGCACGCTGATGGAAGAACTCGTCGGTTCGGACTTCATCGACGGCTGAGAACCGCGCGCGGTCGTCCGGGTCAGTGGCTGATGCGTTGCGGCGGCGTCTTCCACCGCACCCACCCCGAGGAGAGCCCGCCATGCCCTTGCGCCCTTTCCGGTCGCGCCCGGCCGCAGCGCTGCTGCTGCTCGCGGCGCTCGCCGCCCCCGCCGTCGCCAACATGGGCGACACCGACAAGCCGGCCGCGAGCCCGGCGATGACGCAGGCGCGGGCCGCCATCGACCGCGCCGACTGGTCGGCCGCGCAGACGCTGCTCGAGAAGCTGGTCGCCGACGAGCCGCGTAACGCCGACGCGTGGAACTGGCTGGGCTTCAGCCGTCGCAAGCAGGGCCGTCTGGACGCGGCGTTCACGGCGTACGCGCGCGCCCTCGAGCTCGACCCGCGCCACAAGGCCGCGCACGAGTACGCCGGCGAGGCGTATCTGCTCGCGAAGAACCTGCCGAAGGCCGAATGGCACCTGGCCGAGCTGAACCGGCTGTGCTCGCCGATCCCGTGCGAGGAACTGAAGGAGCTCAAGGCCGCCGTCGAGGCTTACCGCAAGGCGAACAAGTGACGGCGCAGCTCGCCGACCGTCGCGGCATCGCGCCGCGGGACCGCAGGCCGGCAGGTCGCGCATGACCGAGCCGCGCGACAGCACGACGCCAGCGACGCCGACGACGCCCCCGACCGCGGTGCTCTGGGATTTCGGCGGGGTCTTCTCGTCGAGCCCGTTCGACGCGTTCGCGCAGTACGAACAGGCGCACGGTCTGCCCGACGGTTTCCTGCGACAGGTCAACGCCACCGACCCCGACCGCAACGCGTGGGCGCGCCTCGAACGCGCCGAAGTGAGCGCCGCGCAGTTCGACCGCCTGTTCGCCGACGAGTCCGCCGCGCTCGGCCACCGCGTACCGGGCGCCGACGTCATCCGCCTGCTGTTCGGCGAGATCCGCCCGGAGATGCTCGCGGCAGTGCGCCACTGCAAGGCGCACGGCCTGCGCGTCGCGTGCATCACCAACAACCTCGGCGATCTCGGTCCCGACGCGGTGTCGCCCGAGCGCGCCCGCGCCTGGACCGAAGTCGTCGCCGAGTTCGAGCAGGTCTTCGAGTCGAGCAAGCTCGGCATGCGCAAGCCCGAACCGCGCATCTACACCCACGCCTGCGCCGCGCTGGGGGTGGCGCCCCCCGACTGCATCTACCTCGACGACCTCGGCATCAACCTGAAACCCGCGAAGGCGCTGGGGATGCGCACGATCAAGGTGGTGTCGGCGGCGCAGGCGCTGGCCGAGCTCGAGACGATGGTGGGGTTCGCGCTGCGGCCGTGACCCTGCCGCGTGCACCGGACGACCGAGCGCGGCGCGCAGCGCGTGTGTTGCCGCGACGCCGCGCCCTGGCGGCGGCTGCGTCGATGTGCCCGCGGGGCACGTCCGGTCCGCCGTGGACACCGGCGTCGCTCCGACCGTAACTTCGCGGCATCGAGTGTGTGACCGCGTCGGTTCGCTGCGCGGACACCGCCAGCCGGGGCCGCGACCGTTCGGCACCGGATCCGCGAACCGCCCGCCGGGCGCGACGCGCGACCCGCCCGGCGGGCCGCCGTCCGGGGATCGGCAATCCCCCACCGCAGTGATGGAGATGCATGGTGTGGGTTGAACTGCGCGCGCTGCGCGATGACATCGATCTCGGCACCCCGCCGCGCGACGGGGCGCCGGTGACCCTCAGCATCGACGGGGTCGACGTGACGGTCCCCGCCGGCAGCAGCGTGATGCTGGCGGCCGCGACGGCAGGGCGCCCGGTACCGAAGCTCTGTGCGACCGACACGCTTGCCGCGTTCGGCAGCTGCCGCGTCTGCCTGGTCGAGATCGAAGGTCGCAACGGCTGTCCGGCGTCGTGCACCACACCGGTCGAAGCCGGCATGCGGGTCCACACGCGGTCGGAGCGACTCGACCGCATCCGCAAGGGCGTGCTCGAGCTCTACCTGAGCGACTTCCCCGAGGAGGACCTGCCCGGTGGCTGGAGCGAATTCCACGAGACGCTGGCCACGGTCGGCGTGACGTCCCATCCGTACGGCCGTGGAGAGAACCATCTGGCCGCACCGATCGACCGGTCGAACCCGTACTTCGTGTTCGATCCGGCCAAGTGCATCGTCTGCAGCCGTTGCGTGCGGGCCTGCGAGGAGATCCAGGGCACGTTCGCGCTGACCATCGCCGACCGCGGTTTCCGCTCCGCCGTGGTCGCGAGCCAGGGCGAGTCGTTCCTCGCGAGCGAATGCGTCAGTTGCGGGGCCTGCGTGCAGACGTGTCCGTCGCAGGCGCTGATCGAGAAGAGTCTTTTCGAAGGGGAGTACGAACGTGCCCATCCCACGCAAGCCTGACGGCAGCGTCGTCACCACCTGCGCCTACTGCGGCGTGGGTTGCGGGTTCAAGGCCGAGACGCTCGGCGGCAAGGTCGTGCGGATGATCCCGTGGAAGGAAGGCAAGGCCAACCACGGCCACAGCTGCGTCAAGGGCCGCTTCGCGTTCGACTACTACGCGCACCCGGACCGTGTCCGCACCCCGCTGATCCGGGACCACATCGACGAGCCCTGGCGCGCGGTGACCTGGGACGAGGCGATCGGCCATGCCGCGACGCGGCTGCGCGACATCCAGGCGCGCCACGGCACGAAGTCGGTGGGGGCGGTGTCGAGCTCGCGCTGCACCAACGAGGAGATCTTCCTCGTGCAGAAGTTCGCGCGCGTCGCGCTTCGCAACAACAACATCGACAACTGCTCGCGCATCTGCCATTCGCCGACGCAGTTCGGCCTGTCGGCGACGCTCGGGGCCGGTGCGGCGAGCCAGCATTTCGACTCGGTGCTGCAGGCCGACGTGATCCTCGTGGTCGGCGCCAATCCGACCGAAGGCCACCCGGTGTTCGGTTCGATGCTCAAGCGGCGCGTGCGCGAAGGCGCCCGGCTGATCGTGCTCGACCCGCGTCGCACCGAGACCGTGAACTCGCCGCACTGCAGTGCCGATGTGCATCTGGCGCTGCGGCCCGGCACCAACGTCGCCGTGCTCGACAGCATCGCGCACGTGGTCGTGCGCGAGAAGCTCTACCGCGAGGACTTCATCCGCAGCCGCTGCCACCGGGACGAGTTCGAGCAGTGGGCGGCGCTCGTGGGCGACGACCGCTACAGCCCCGAGGTCGTCGGCCCGCAGGCGCGTATCGACCCGGAGGACATCCGCCGCGCCGCGCGCCTGTACGCCGCGGGTCCGCGCAGCACGATCTACTACGGGCTCGGCGTCACCGAGCACAGCCAGGGGTCCACCGGGGTGATGTGCCTG
The DNA here is from genome assembly GCA_025459035.1 of Burkholderiales bacterium. Taxonomy (GTDB): domain Bacteria; phylum Pseudomonadota; class Gammaproteobacteria; order Burkholderiales. Next base: position 4,049 of record JALORJ010000025.1, on the reverse strand, counting down.
GGCAACCTCGCGCTGGCCTGCGGCATGGTCGGGCGCGAAGGCGTCGGCGTGAATCCGCTGCGCGGGCAGGGCAACGTGCAGGGCGGCAGCTGCCTCGGCAGCTGGCCACACATGTTCTCGGGCTACCGCTTCGTCACCGATCCCGAGGTGCGAAGCTCGTTCGAGCGCGCGTGGGACATCACGCTCGATGCCGAGCCCGGACTGCGCCTGCCGAACATGTTCGACGCGGCCGTCGCCGGCACCTTCAAGGGCATCTACATCCAGGGCGAGGATCCGGTGCAGAGCGATCCGAACCGGGATCACATCGTCGCGGCGATGCGCGCGATGGAGTGCGTGATCCTGCAGGACCTGTTCCTCACCGAGACGGCGAACTTCGCGCACGTGTTCCTGCCCGGCAGCAGCTCGCTCGAGAAGGACGGCACGTTCACCAACGCCGAGCGGCGCGTGAGCCGTGTGCGCAAGATCGTCGAACCGCTCGCCGGTCTGGCGGACTGGGAGATCACGGTGCGCCTGACCAACGCGATGGGCTATGCGCTGCACTACGACCATCCGTCGGAGGTGATGCTCGAGATCGCGCGCACGTCGCCGGCGTACCGCGGCATGACCTACGCGCTGATCGATCGGGTCGGGTCGGTGCAGTGGCCGTGCGACGAGAACGCGCCCGAAGGCACCGAGGTGCTGCACACCGCCACGTTCCCGCGCGGCAAGGCGAACTTCATGCTGACCGAGTTCGTGCCCACCCGCGAGCGCGCCGACGACCGCTTTCCGCTGCTGCTCACCACCGGTCGCGTGCTGTCCCAGTACAACGTCGGCACGCAGACCCGGCGCACCGGCAACGTGGCCTGGTACGCCGAGGACCTTCTCGAGATCAGCGCGCAGGACGCCGCCGCGCGCGGCATCGTCGACGGCGATCCGGTGGCCGTGTCGAGCCGCGTGGGCTCGACCGTGCTGCGCGCGCGCCTCAGCACGCGGGTGAGTCCGGGCGTGGTCTACACCACGTTCCACTTCGCGCAGTCCAAGGCCAACGCGATCACGACCGACCTGTCCGACTGGGCGACCAACTGCCCCGAGTACAAGGTGACCGCGGTCGAGGTGATGCGCGTGACGCCGTCCATGACGCGTGCGCAGCCGACCCCCGTCGCGGAAGCGGTCGAAGCATGAGCGACACGCCGGTCATCGAGGTCGAGCGTCTGGTCGCGATGGCGAACCAGATCGGCGACTTCTTCGCGCCCTACCCGTCCGCCCAGCGCGCGGAAGGCATCCGCAACCATCTGCGGCACTACTGGGACCCGCGCATGCGCGCGGCGCTGCTGGCGCACCTCGACGCCACCGGCGGCGCCGATCTGGCGGAGTCGGTCTCGATCGCCGCGCGGCTGCTGCGCGACGAGTCGCGCGCAGGGGCGAAGGCGTACGCGGGTCCGCCACGGGCGGGGTGAGGGGCGCGGGTCTTGCATCGTCGAGCTTCACGGTGACGGCTACTCGGTACTCGTGGCGGCAGCGGGCAGTCCGCCGAGGTGATGACGTGTTCGGCAGAACACGACGCGCGCACGCTGCGTCTGATCGATAGAGCCCCCCCCTACAACCCCAGATCCCCCCGCGACGGCTTGCGCTTCGCCCCCGCGAACGCCCGGTCGTACAGCGCATCCGGCAGCAGCCGCAGCAGCTTCGCGACGATCGCCATCTGCCACGGCACCACCGCGTAGCGGCGCCCCGCATCGATGACGCGCACGAAGCGCCGTGCGGCCTCGTCGGGCGCCAGCATGAACGGCATCGCGTAGGGATTGCGTGCGGTCATCGCGGTCGCGATGTAGCCAGGCAGCAGGGTCACGACCCGCACGCCGCTGCCGTGCAGTTCGACGCGCAGGCTCTCGAGGGTCGAGATGACGGCGGCCTTCGACGCGCTGTACGCCCCGGCGCCGGGCAGGCCGCGGATGCCGGCCACGCTGGCGATGCCGACCAGCGTGCCGCGCCCGGCCGCGCGCATCGGCGCGACGAACGGTTGCAGCGTGCGCACCACGCCCACGACGTTGACGTCGAAGATCCACTGCGCGGTGCTGACGCCGTCGGGTTCGCCGACCACCGCTCCGGCGCTGACGCCGGCGTTGGCGATGACGACATCGGGCAGCCCGTGCCGGGCGATGAAGGCGGCGGCGGCGGCGGCGATCGCGGCGGTGTCGGTGACATCGGCCACGTGCACCGACGCCCGCCCGGGCGGCAGTTGCGCAGCGAGCGCTTCGAGCCTGTCTGCGCGCCGCGCGACGAGCCCGACGGTCGCACCGCGCGCGGCGTAGTGGCGGGCCAGCGCGGCGCCGATGCCGTCGGACGCGCCGGTGATGAAGACGCGCTCGCCGGTCACGGGTGCGCCGGCGTCGGTCGCGCCGACTACTTCGCGCCCTTGCGCTCGCCCGCGACCAGCTCGTCGAGGATGGCGGTGAACTTCGCGTAGTCGACGCCGCCCTGCTCGGTCACGGTGTACGACGGGCCGGTCAGGTACTTGCCGTTGACGATCACCGACGGCGTGCCGCTGATGCGGTAGTCCTTGGTGAGTCTGGCGGCGCGCTGCACCTTGTTGGCGACGCCGAACGAGTCGTAGGCGTCGACCAGCTTCTTCGCGTCGAGGCCGGGCTGCTGCGCCGCCCACTTCGCCAGCACGTCCTTGTCCCAGATCTTCAGCTGCTTCTCGTGCACGGCCGCGTAGAGCTTGTCGTGGTAGTCGTCGACCAGCCCGAGCGCCTCCATCGCGTAGTACAGCTTGGCCTGCGGCACCCGCGACTCGTCCCACACGGTGGGGACGTAGCGCCATTCCACGTCCTTGGGCTTCTTCGCCTTCCACGCCTTCACGGTGGGCTCGAAGTCGTAGCAGTGGCCGCAGCCGTACTGGAAGAACTCGAGCACTTCGACCTTGCCGGGCGACTCGGTCGGCTGCGCCGGGCTGACCGGCTTGTAGTCCTTGCCCGCGGTGGCGGCGAGCACCGGCGATGCCGGGCCGAACGCCGCGACGAAGACGCAGGCAGCGAACAGACGGGTGAAGCGGTTCATCAGGGATCTCTCCTTGGGGCGGGGTCGCCGCGACGGTCAGGGCGCCGACTTGTCGGGGACCACGACGCCCTCGAAACGGTTCTCGACGAGCTGACCGCGCATGCGGTCGGCGTCCTCAACGCGGGCGAACGGGCCCACGCGGACACGATGCAGCCGTGTCGCGCCGTCGGCGCCGACGGTCTGGATGCGCGCCTCGATGCCGGCGAGCGCGAGCTTGGCCTTGAGATTGTCGGCGTCGGCGGCGTTGTGGAACGCGCCGGCCTGCACGAACCACACGGAGCGGGCGGCCGCCGCGTCGCCGGGCCGCGCGGGCGCGGGCCTGGCGTCGGTGCGACCGGTGAGGATGTCGTGATACTCGAACTTCGGTCGGGCCGTGGCTGGCTGCGACGTCTCGGACGGCGCGCGTGCCGTGGCCGAAGCAGTGACCGGCGGCGCAGCCGTGGCCGGCGGTGCGGGCGGCTTCGATTCGGGCGCGAGCGTCGGCAGTTCGCGATGCTCGACCGCGGGCGGCAGCGGCTGCTTCGGCAGATCGACGACCGTGAAGGGGGACGGCTGGCGCGCGAGCCACACCGCGAAACCGAGCGCGATCGCGAGACCCAGCAGCACGCCGCCCGCCACGGCGACGAACAGCACCCCGCGCGGCCCGGACTTCTGCGCCGGGGCGCCGCGAGGTGGCTTGCGCGCGGCGGCCACGCGCTACATCCGCTCGGGCGCGCGCACGCCCAGCAGCGCGAGGCCGTTGCGCAACACCTGCGCGGCGGCCACGGCAAGCGCGAGGCGCGCGTGCTTCACGTCGTCTTCGGGCACCAGGATGCGAGTGCCGTTGTACCAGGCGTGGAAGTCGGCCGCGATCTCGCGCAGCGCGATCGCGACGACGTGCGGCGCCATCTCGCGCGCCGCCGCCTGCAGCGAGTCGGGGTAGTCGACGAGGCGCTGGATCAGCTGCAGTTCGGCCGGGTCGACCAGGGCCGCGAGATCGGCATCGACCAGCGTCGCCGCGTCGCCGCCCC
>JALORJ010000288.1 GCA_025459035.1 Burkholderiales bacterium | reverse complement strand
TCTGCCGACAAGCGGTGCACCGGCGCGAATCACGGCGCACGGCCGATGCACCGCCCCGAAGAACGCCGTTCGGCGGCGCTGGGGGTTGAACGCGACGCGCGCGTCAGCGGTCGCGGGGCGGGGTGGAGGCGGGCGCCGTCACGCGTGACGCGCCGGACAGCGCGTGCCGCAGCCGCCGACCGACGGCCGCACGCATCAGGGCCAGCCCGTCGACCGGTGGCGCCGGCGGCAGCCGCAGGTCCGGTCGCCCGGCCAGCTGCGCACGGAAGCGGTCCGCGAAGGCCTTGCCCAGTCCGCGCGCGAGCTCCGTGATCACGCCCGACGGCAGCGCGGCCGACGGGGTGCCGCGCAGGTGGTGATCGACCTCGATCGCGACGGTGGTCGCGCCGTCGTCCTGCGTCCGCAGAACGAACCGCGCATCGGCCTCGACGCCGACCCCGGTGAAGCGCTCGACCGCCTGCGCGACGACGCGTCCGGTGCGCCCCGAGGCCTCGAACCGCACCTGAGCGCTGCCGACGAACGTGACCGGCAGCGGGCCGACACGCAGGTCGAACTGCAGCGGAATGTGGCCGGGGCTCGCCACGCCGGTCAGCCGCGCGCCGGGCAGGCAGGCCACCAGCCGGTCGAGGTCGCCGAGGGTGTCGCGCACCTGCTCGATCGAGGCCCGGGTGTCGAACGCGAGCGCGAGCGTCACGCGGTCGGCCCCGGTGCGGCGGCGCGGGCGGCCAGCACGCGTGCGATCGCGCGCACGATGCCGCGGTAGCCGGTGCAGCGGCACAGGTTGCCTGCCAGTTCGAGGCGGATGCGCGCGGTGTCGGCGTCGGGGATGCGCAGCACGATGTCGCGCGCGGTGACGAGCATGCCCGGCGTGCAGTAGCCGCACTGCAACGCGTGCTCGGCGCGAAACGCGTCGCGCAGCGCCGCGGTCACGGGGTCGTCACGCAGCCCTTCGAGCGTGCGCACGTGGCGCCCCTCGCAGCTCGCGGCCAGCGTGATGCATGCGCGGGCCGGCGCGCCGTCGATCTCCACCGTGCACGCACCGCACACGCCGTGCTCGCAACCGAGGTGGGTCGCGGTGAGCCCGAGGTGGTCGCGGACGAAGTCGGCGAGCGAGGTCCGCGCTGGCACGGCGGCTTCGACCGGCTCGCCGTTGAGCACGAAGCGCACGTCGACGTCGGTCGTCACGTCCGGCGTGCTCATCGCGCGTCCGCCTGCTGCAGCGCCCGCTCGAGCGCCACCGCGTGCAGTTGGCGGGCGACCGGATCGTCGGCCGCGATCCCGGCGGCGTCGAGCGCCGCCGCGCGCGACGGGCGTTCGTGCAGCGCCAGGACCGCGTCGCGCCCGGTCACGCAGTACGGCGTGCCCTGGGTCGCGCCGACGACGGCCCGCCAGACGTCACGCTCGGCGTCCACCAGCACCGCGCCGATCGCGTGCGCGAACTCGCCGGGCTTGCGGTTGAGCTTGGTCCAGCCCCAGCGGGCGGTCGGCGACAGCCGCGGCACGCGCACCGCGACGAGCAGCTCGTCCTCGGCCAGTGCCGTGGTGAACGCGCCATCCATGAACGCGTTCATCGGCACCTCGCGCGAACCGGTGCGTCCGGCGATCAGCAGCGTCGCGTCGAGCAGCGTCATCGCGCTGACCCAGTCCGCCGCCGGATCGGCATGCGCGAGGCTGCCGCCCAGCGTGCCGCGGTTGCGGATCGCGCGATACGCGATGTGGGCGGCGATCGTCGGCATCAGCCCGCGCGTCGGATCGGGGACGCGCCGGTCCTCGATCGCGGCGTGGGTCACGCGCGCGCCGAAGGTCACCGCGTCGGCGGTCTCGGTCACCTGCGTCAGGGCGTCGAGCGCGCTCAGGTCGACCAGGCGATCGGGCTGCGCGACGCGCAGGTTGAGCATCGGCCCGAGCGACTGGCCGCCGGCCAGGGCCTTGCTGAACGCGTCGGGAACCGCGAGGGCCGCGAGCGCGGCATCGAGCGCGGCGGGGCGGACCCATGCGAACGGGGCGGCCTTCATGCGAGGGCTCCGACCGCGGCCAGCGCCTCGAGGATGCGGCGCGGCGTCGCGGGGCACTGCGTGATCTCCGCGCCGAGCGGCGCCAGCGCGTCGTTGATGGCGTTGACGATCGCGGCGGGCGGCGCGATGGCGCCGCCTTCGCCGATGCCCTTCTGGCCGAAGGTCGTGTGCGGCGATGGCGTGTGCAGATGGTCGATGTCGACGTCGGGCACCTCGGTGGCCCCGGGCAGCAGGTAGTCCGCCAGCGTCGCGGCCTGCGGCTGCGCCTGATCGTCGTACGGCATCTCCTCGTAGAGCGCCGTGCCGATGCCCTGCGCGAGCCCGCCCAGCACCTGGCCGTCGACCACCATCGGATTGAGCAGCGTGCCGCCGTCCTCGACGATCACGTAGTCGAGCAGTTCGACCGCGCCGGTGCGCACGTCGACCGCGACCGCGCACGCGTGGCAGGCATAGCTGAAGGTGCCGGTGTCGCGCTCCGGGCGCCAGCCGGCGACCAGATCGAGCCCGTCGGCGGGTGTGCCCGGAGGCAGCCGCTGCGGCTGGCGCACCCACAGGTGCGCGATCTCGGCCAGCGTGATCGCGCGCCCGCCGCCGGGCGCGTGCACGGCCCCCTCGGCGAACACGAGCAGCGCGGGGTCGACGCCTGCGTCGAGCAGTGCGGCGGCGACGGGGCGGATGCGCTCGCGCAGCAGCGTGCACGCGTGCGCGACCGCGCCGCCGGACATCACCGCGCAGCGCGAGCCCCAGGTCCCGGTGGAGTACGGCGTGAGGGCGGTGTCGCCGTGCACCACGCGGACACGGTCGGGATGGATGCCCAGCACGCTGTTGGCCACCTGCGCGAGCGTGGTCTCGAGGCTCTGGCCGTGCGAATGCGCGCCGATGCGCAGTTCGAGCACGCCGTCCGGAGTGAAGCGGGCCCCGCAGCTCTCGGCGCCCGGGACCATCGGGATGCCCCAGCCGTGATAGACCGATGTGCCGTGCGCCGCCTGCTCGCAGAACAGCGCGAGGCCGATGCCGACGCGGCGCCCGTCCGGCTCGCCGGCACGCTGACGCGCCCGCCAGCGGTCGCAGTCGAGCGCGGCCACGGCCCGCGCCAGCGCCTGCGGGTAGTCGCCGGAGTCGAAGTGCTTGCCGGTGACGTTGGTATACGGCATCGCGTCGGGCGGCGGCAGGTTGCGCGCGCGCAGTGCCCACGGTTCGATGCCGAGCGTGCGCGCCAGCGCGTCGAGCGTCACCTCGAGCGCGAAGCACACGCCGGTGCGGGCGACGCCGCGGTACGGCAGGATCGGCGGCTTGTTGGTCGCGACCGATGCCGCCCGGCAGCGATACGCCGGCACCACATACGGCCCCGGCAGGATCGACACCACCTGCGCGCCTTCGAGACAGGCCGAGAACGGGTACGACGAATACGCGCCGGCGTCGACCATCGCGTCGCAGTCGATCGCGAGCAGCCGGCCGTCGGCGTCGGCATGCAGCGTGAGGTCGTAGTCGTGCTCGCGGCAGTTGGTGTTGGCGACCAGTTGTTCGTAGCGGTCCTCGAGCCAGCGCACCGGGCGCTTCAGCCGCAGGGCCAGCCACGCGACGCAGATCTCCTCGGGCAGCAGGATGCCCTTGTAGCCGAAGCCGCCGCCGACATCGGGCGAGATCACGCGGATCGACGCCTCGTCGAGCCCGAGACACTCGGCGAGCCCCGTGCGGTTGATGTGCGGCATCTGCGTCGCGGTCCACACGACCAGCTGCGCCAGACGCGCATCCCACTGCGCGACCACGCCGCGCCCTTCGAGCGGGGCCATGCTCTGGCGTGCGGTGCGCAGGCGCCGCCGCACCGATGCGGC
>JALORJ010000287.1 GCA_025459035.1 Burkholderiales bacterium | reverse complement strand
TCTTCCTCGGAGCGCACGCGGCGGTCGAGGATCTCGAGCAGCAGCGCGATGCCGAACCCGAGCACGCCACCGATCAGGAAGCCGACGATGGTGTTCAACGTCTTGCGCGGGAACGACGGGAACGGCGGCGGCGACGCACGGTTCAGGATCGAGATGATGGTCTGGTTGACCTGGCTCTCGAGCGACGTCTGCGTGAGCCGCTGCGACGCCGCGTCGTAGGCGCGCTGGGCCGCCTCGACATCCTTGATCAGCGACGCCATCTCGTCGCGCCCCTGATTGAGCGACAGCATCTTCGACTTCTGCGCGGCGACGGCGCTGCGCAGCTCGGCCTCGCGCCGCTCGGCGATGCGCGCGCCGTTCTCGATCGACTGCGCGACGGTCGACAGTTCGCTGCGCAGGCGGGCGCGCTGCTGGTCGAGTTCGGCCTGGGTGCGCGAGACGTCCGGGTGGTTGGCCCCCAGCTGCGACGACAGCGTCTGCAGCCGTGCCTCGGCCCCGGAGATCTGCTGCTTGAGGCCGATGATCACCGGGTTGGCCAGCACGTCCGGGATCGACTCGGCGCTGGCGCCGCGGCCGAGGAATTCGCGCAGCTGGCTCTGCTGCGAGCGGATCGCGACGGCCTGCGACTGGGCCGCCGACAACGACTGCGACAGCTCCGACAGGCGCGCGCTCTCGACGTCGGCGCGTTCGTCGACCGCGCTGAAGCCCTTCTCGCGCTGGTAGGCCGACAGCTTCGCCTGGGCCTTGTCGACGTCCGAACGCAGCGTCTTCAGGCGCTCGTCGAACCACGCGCTGGCCTGCTTCGCCGGCTCGACGCGCATCTCGAGGTTGATGCGCTGATAGGCCTCGGCCAGCGCGTTCGCGACGGCGGCGGCGAACTGCGGATCGCCGCCGTCGAAATTGATGTTGATGACCCGGCTGTCGCGCGACGGCTTCACTTCGATGCTCTTGGACAGCAGGCCCGCCAGCCAGTCCTCGATGTCACCCAGTCCGCCGGTCGCATCGCGAAACTGCTGCTGCACCGCGGCGCTGTCGGTCAGCTTGAGCAGACGGATCGCCTCGATCACGTTGCGACGGCTGACGATGATGTCGATCTGCGTCGGGACCGACGAGCCGGCGTTCTGGTTGGCCAGCGCGCCGAACACCGGGTCCGAGCCCTTGAAGTCGACGACGACGGTGGCCGTCGCGGTGTAGCGCGCCGGCAGCAGATAGCTCACCGCGAGGGCGACGCCGACACCGAGCACGACGGTGGCGACGATCACCTTCCAGCGTGCGAGCAGGACGACGATCAGCTGGCTGAGGGTCATGGCAGGGAAGTTCCTGGCGGGTGGCGGGGCGTGATGACGGGAAGACCCCGACTCAGAACACGCTTTCCTTCACGAAGATCACGTCGTCGGCCTGCAGCTTGTCGAGCAACCCGGCGTTCAGCGTGTCGAAGCGACCGCCGCTGTCCTTGCGCCGCAGCGTGATGCCCTTCTCGGTCCCGCGCAGCGTGATGCCGCCGGCGGCGGAGATCGCCTGCACCACGGTCATGCCGCGTTCGATGCGGAACATGCCGGGACGGCCGACCTGACCGTAGATGTAGAAGTTGGACTCGCGCGGCACGTAGATCGTGTCGCCGGGCAGGATCTCGAGGTTCTGCGACAGATCGTTGAAGCGCACCGCGGCGTCGAGATCGACGGTGATGCGCTCTTCCTTCGCGTCCTTGCCCGGACGGTTGCGCAGCACGTAGACCGTGTCCGCCGCATTCGGATTGGTTCCGCCCGCCAGCGCGAGGACATCGGCGAGACGCAGCGTCTGGTCTTCCAGCGACACCCGTCCGGGGCGGTTCACGAAGCCGATCACGGACACCTGCCGGCTGCGGAACTGGACGACGGTGATCGACACCTGCGGCTTCAGCACGAATCCGCCCGCCTTCAGCGCGGTGGCGATCTTCTGCTCGGCCTGCACCGTCGTGCCGTTGCCGACGTCCACGGCACCGATCAGCGGGAACGTGACGAGACCGTTGTCGCCGACGCGCGCCTCGGTGGTCATGTCGGGGTTCTGGAACACGACGATCTTGATGACGTCGCCGGCACCGATCAGGTACGGGCGGACCACCTGCGCGTGCGCGGTTGCAGCGGCCAGCCACAGGCCGGCAAGGAGAAGCGTCGAGGTCCAGAGGCGGACCAGTCGGCCGGAAGCAGTCATCGGGAAGCTCATCGGTCGGGAATGAACGGAAGTCGAGACAGCAATCAACGGGCCAGCGTTGCCGCGGGCGTCAGTACGCCTGCTTGTCGCGGAAGATCAGCAGCACGGTCTTGACGATGATCCAGAGGTCCAGCGAGAGCGACCAATGGCGCAGGTAGTAGAGGTCGTGCTCGACGCGGCCCTTCATCTTGTCGACGGTCTCGGTCTCGCCGCGGTAGCCGTTGACCTGGGCCCAGCCGGTGATGCCGGGGCGCACCTTGTGACGCAGCATGTAGCCCTTGATCAGGCTGCGGTACTGCTCGTTGTGGGCGACGGCATGCGGACGCGGCCCCACGAGGCTCATCGATCCGAACAGCACGTTGAAGAGCTGCGGCAGCTCGTCGATCGAGGTCCGGCGGATGAAGGCCCCGAACGGCGTGATGCGCTTGTCGCCCTTGGTGGCCTGCTTGACCACCGGGCCGTTGTCGGTCGTGGTCATGCTGCGAAACTTGTAGACGAGGATCTCGCGGCCGTCGGCGCCGTAGCGGCGCTGCTTGAAGATGATCGGCCCCGGCGACGACAGCTTCACGCCGATGGCCGCGAACAGCATCAGCGGCCAGATCACGCACAGCCCGGCCAGCGTCGCGAGGATGTCGAACCAGCGCTTGAGCAGGCCGTTCACGCCCGAGTACGGCGTCTCGCACACCGCGACCACCGGCATGCCGTCGATCTCGTCGAAGCGCGACTGGATCAGGTCGAACGCGAAGATGTCGGGGATGAAGTAGACCGACGCCGTCGTGTCGCGCAGCTCGTCGAGCAGCGACAGGATGCGCGGCTGCGCGACCATCGGCAGCGAGATGAACACCAGGTTCACGTTGTTGTCGCGCACGAACTGCGGCACCTGGCTGATCGGCCCCTTCAGGCTGTGCGGCGCCAGGTCGGGCAGGCGCTGCGCCACGCGGTCGTCGAAGAAGCCCAGCACCTCGACGCCCAGCAGCGGATCGCTCTGCAGCGTCTCGACCAGCCGCAGCGACAGGCGGCTCGCACCGATCAGCACGACGCGCTTCTGCGCCTCGGCCGTGCGCGACATGGCGCGCAGCGCGTAGTGCGCGAGCAGATGCGCGAACACCAGCGGGATCGGCGTGAACAGGAACCACGCCGTGAGGACCATCCGGTCGTAGATCTCGTTGTAGTGCGTCGCCCAGATCAGGAAGCCGATCACCGCGACGGTCAGCGGCCACGCGAACAGCACGTCACGCGCGGCGCGCACCACGAGTTCGGCCGGGCGCAGGCGGAACAGGTCGACCCGGTCGAACAGCTGCGACGAGACGAAGAAGGCCAGCACCGCGAGCATCAGGTAGTGGCCGTCGAGCGGCACCCCCAGGACCGCAAGGCAGAACCCGAGGCTTGCCAGGATGACGGTCGGGTTCAGCAGGCTGCGCAGCAGCGCGACGTGCGGCAGGTCGCCGCTGAACATGCTGCGGTCGCCCAGGCTGCGCGAGAACGGCCCGCGCGCGGGCGGCTGCACGGCGGCGCCATACGGCAACTCGGCAGCGTCGGTGAGCGGCTGGTTCATCGGCGGTCGGCGTGCGTCGTTCAATGTTCGGGATCACGGAGGATAGACCAGAGGCCCCCCGGCCGCCCGTCTCGTGCGGACGGCTGCTGCACCGCACCAGCCGGGGTCGGGCTCGCGCACGCGAACCCGACCCCGGCCGGGACGTCACTTCTTCAGGCCGGACAGCCCCTTGGCGACGTCGACATCGCCCTCGGGCTTCGCCGTCTGTTCGGGCGTCTTGTCCGCCACCGGCGCCGCCGCGGGCGCTTCGGCCGCCGCCTTGGCGAACTCGCCGACGTACTCGATCTTCGCGGCCGACCGCAGCGTCTTCAGTTCGGTCTGCGCGAGATCCATCTTCGAGCGGTTCTGCAGGTACTGCTCGATGAACGGCGTCGCCTGCTTCTCGTCGAGCGGCTGGCTCTGCGACTGCGCGATCTGCACGACCGCGAAGCCGTTGGGCCCCGGGATCGCGACGATCTCGCCGTCCTTCATCGCCGCGAGCTTGGCCGCGAACTCCATCGGCAGCTGCTCGGCGGCCCGCACCTGGTTGTTGGCCTGGAACGGCACGTTGTTGGCCTTCGCATACGCGACGACGTCCTGCAGCGTCTTCATGTCGGGCAGCGCCTTGCGCACGGCGTCGGCCTGCTCGCCCTTCGCCTGCAGCGCGATCTCCTGCAGGCGGTAGACGCGCCGCTGCGAGAACAGCTCGGGGTGCTTGCCGTAGAACTCGCGCACGGACTCCGGATTGGCCTTCGCCGCCGCGCCCATCACGCGCTCGACGTAGGCACGCGCGAGGATTTCGCGTTTCGCGTTCTCGATGGCGGTCATGACCGCGGGGTCCCGATCGAGCTTGGCTTCGGCGGCCTTCTGGATGAACAGCTGCTGGTCGACGAGCCGGTCGAGCACCTGCTTCGCGGCGGCGCGCGCCTGCGCGTCGGTCGGGTTGTTCATCCGCGGCAGCGCCGCGTTCACCTGGTGGACGGTGATTTCCTCGCCGTTCACCTTGGCGGCGACCTGCGTGTTCTTCTTGGCGCTGCCTTCCTTGTCGCCCCCGCAGGCCGCGAGGGCCAGCGCGAGCGCGGAGACGGCGATGAGGGTCGGGATTCGGGCGTGGAACATTGGATCCTCGTGTCGTGGATGGCAGGGCGAACTTCGGGGGGGTCGCCCCCTGCCGCCCCGGATTATCGGCCGCTGCGGCGACGCCACAGGTGCAACGCGATGCGATGCCGCAGCCGGATCGACCTGCGGCATCGCGGGGAACTCGGTCGGCGGCGGCGCGCTGCCGAAGCTCGACGTCGAACTGGCGATCACGCCGTGGACCCACTCGCCGTTCTCGCCGGCCAGCAGCACACCGCCGGCGATCGTGCCCCACAGCGCCGGCGGCGGGTGACTGCCCTTCACGGTCACGAATGTGTCGATCCCGGCAACATGCAGCGCGCCGCCGATCTCGACGAACGCGGGGCTGCCCGAGTCGCCGGTCGCGAGCGTCGCTTCGCCCGAGGCGAGCCGGCCGGCCTGCGGCGGGGCGTCCGGAGCATCGAAGTCGAACACGTACATGAGTCGCGGGCCGCTGCCGGTGAATTGCGCCACGCCGCAGTTGTCGACGCCCAGTGTCAGCGCGAAGCAGTCGGCGACGTTGCGACCCACCCGCTTGACCGCCGCGCTGCCCGGTTCGGTCGCACCGCTTGCGCCGGTGCCCCCGCGGCCGTAGCCGACGAAGGTCAGCAGCGCGCCCTGCGGCAGGTCGGCGGTGAACAGCGGATACACCGGAACGCCCGCAGGCGCCGCCCGCGACAGCCGGATCAGCGCGAGGTCGTGCATGCCGCCGCCCAGCGTCGCTCCGCGGGTCCCGCCGTAGCCGGGCCGCACGAACACGGCATCGGCGTCGATCAGCGTGGGCGTGTCGCCGTCGAGGTTCAGCTGGAAGCGGATGTTCCACGCCGGTGTGCGCCCGACCACGTGCGCGGCGGTGAGCACGAAGTCCGGCGCCACCAGCACGCCGCTGTAGCTGCGGTCGTTCACGCGCACGCTGCCGACGCCCGCGAAGCGCGACGTGATCACGTTGGGATCGATGTCGCCGTCGATCACGGCACGCGCCGGGGGCACGCTCGCCACGGCCCAGCCGGACACGACGAGCGCGAGCCACAGGCGGGGGCGACGCGAGGGGGCGGGCCGCTTCATCGGCCCGATGCTGGCACGACGCGCGGCCGCCGGATGCCGGCGGCGCGGACGATGCCGCGCTGCGCCGCCGCGGTCAGTCGTGCGAGCGGTCGCGCGGATCGAGCGGCAGCGCGTCGCGCGCGGTCGCGCGCAGTTCGGCGGGAAGATTGAATTCGGCCCACTCGACTTCCTCCGTCCATCCGGAGCAGCGGGCGAGCGGGGCATCGGTCGGGGGCAGCGGAGCGGACGAGGTCGACATCGGTGGACGGCGCAGTGGAGTTCGGCGATCACGAAGGCGAGAATCGGACCAGCGCGGCGCAGGTGCGTCGAACGACGTCCGGCACCCACCGCGCGAGTGATCCGAGTGTGTCGAGGCTTCGTGACTTCGCGATGAAACGGAAGCGTCGCGGGTCGGCGACACCGCGTCGGCACTCCGGTCCCGGCGTGCCGACGCGCGGCGGTTGACGCTGCGTCGACAACTGGTTTTCCATACAGCCCTCCCGCGGCGTGCACCGCGCGTCGCCTGCCCCCTTCGCGGACCCTCCATGACCTTGCTCACCGAACCCCTCGTCGCCGGCGCACCGCCGGCTCCGCCGGCCCAGGACATCTCGACCGAGGTGCTGGTCGAGAAGTACGCGAAGGACGGCGAGCAGACGCAGGACGAGGTGCGCCGGCGCGTGGCGCGCGCGCTCGCGGCCGTCGAGCCCGAGACCGAGCGCGCGCACTGGGAGGCGCGGTTCCTCGACGCGCAGCGGCGCGGCTTCATTCCGGCCGGGCGCATCAACTCGGCGGCCGGCACCACGCTCACCGCGACGCTGATCAACTGCTTCGTGCAGCCCGTCGGCGACTCGATCACCGAGGTCGTCGACGGCAAGCCGGGCATCTACACGGCCCTCGCCGAAGCCGCCGAGACCATGCGGCGTGGCGGCGGGGTCGGCTACGACTTCTCGTCGATCCGCCCGCGCGGGGCGCTGGTGCGCGGCACGCGCTCGCACGCGAGCGGGCCGGTGTCGTACATGCGCGTGTTCGACCGCTCGTGCGAGACGGTCGAGTCCGCCGGCGCGCGCCGCGGCGCGCAGATGGGCGTGCTGCGCTGCGACCACCCCGACATCGAGGCCTTCATCGGCGCCAAGGACGGCGGCGACCTCACCAACTTCAACGTCTCGGTCGGCGTGACCGACGCGTTCATGCAGGCGGTCGAGGCCGACGGCACGGTCGAACTGGTGCACCGCGCGGAACCGGCCGACGACGTCAAGGCGGCCGGCGCCCGGCTGCGCGACGACGGCCTGTGGGTCTACCGCGAGGTGCGCGCGCGCACGCTTTGGGACCGGATCATGCGGTCGACCTACGACCACGCCGAACCCGGCGTGCTGTTCCTCGACCGGATCAACCGCGACAACAACCTCTACTACTGCGAGACGATCGAGGCCACCAACCCGTGTGCCGAGGAGGCGCTGCCGGCGTACGGCTGCTGCTGCCTCGGATCGATCGACCTGACGGTGTTCGTGCGCGGCGCGTTCGCGCCCGACGCGCGCTTCGACTTCGCCGCCTTCGGCGAGGTGGTCGAGGTCGCGGTCCGGATGCTCGACAACGTCCTCGACGCCACCCACTGGCCGCTGCCGCAGCAGCAGCGCGAGGCCGCGGCAAAACGCCGCGTCGGGCTGGGCTTCACCGGGCTGGGCGACGCGCTGGCGATGCTGCGCCTGCGCTACGACACGACCGAGGCACGCACGATGGCCGCGCGCATCGCCGAGGCGATGCGCGACCACGCGTACGGCGCGTCGATCGCGCTCGCGCAGACGCGCGGCGCGTTTCCGCTGTTCAACGCCGACCTGTACCTGTCCGGCGGCAACTTCGCGTCGCGGCTGCCGACGGAGATCAAGCAGCGCATCCGCGCGCACGGCATCCGCAACTCGCACCTGCTCGCGATCGCGCCGACCGGCACGATCAGCCTCGCGTTCGCGGACAACGCCTCCAACGGCATCGAGCCGCCGTTCTCGTGGACGTACACGCGCCGCAAGCGCATGCCCGACGGCAGCTGGAAGGAGTACGCGGTCGAGGACCACGCGTGGCGCCTGTATCGCGAGATGGGGGGCGACGTCGAGCGCCTGCCGCCGTGGTTCGTGACCGCGCTCGAGATCTCGGCCACCGCCCACAAGGACATGGTCGCGGCCGTCGCGCCGCTCGTCGACACGAGCATCTCGAAGACCGTGAACGTGCCGGCCGACTATCCGTACGCCGACTTCGAGGACCTGTACCTGTCGGCGTGGCGCTCGGGGCTCAAGGGGCTCGCGACCTATCGCCCGAACGCGGTGCTGGGGTCGGTGCTGTCGGTGACGCCCGCGCCCGCCGCCGCCGAGGCGCCGACCGACATCGACACGCGCGCCGACGACACCAACCGGCGCCTCGCGATCCAGTCGCTGCCGATGCCGGTGCTCGCGTCGCTGGTGTGGCCGGGGCGCCCCGACCTGCCCAGCGGCAACCCGTCCTGGACCTACGTGATGCGCCATCCGCAGGGCGAGTTCGCGCTGTTCGTCGGTCACGTCGAGGAAGACGACGGGCGCACCTTCCCGTTCGAGGTCTGGGTCAACGGCTCCGAGCAGCCGCGCGGCCTCGGCGCACTGGCCAAGACGCTGTCGATGGACATGCGCGCCAACGACCGGGCGTGGCTCAAGCTGAAGCTCGACCGGCTCGCGACCACACCCGGCGAGCAGGCGTTCGAGCTGCCGTTCCCGCCACGCGGCGAGCGCCGTCTCGTGCCCGGCGTGGTCGCCGCGTTCGCGCAGATCGTGCGCTGGCGCTGCGACCAGCTGGGGGCGCTCGACGAGAAGCAGCCCGACCTGCTGTCGCCGACCGGGCGCCCCCGGTGCTCGACGCGCTGTTCGCGCTCGACGAACCGCGCACCGGTCCCGGCGGCACGCTGGCCTGGACCGTCGACGTGCAGAACCCGGCGACCGGCGACGACTTCACGCTGTCGCTGAAGGAGATCACGCTGCCCGACGGTGTCACGCGCCCGTACGCGCTGCAGTTCGCCGGCCACTACCCACGTGCGCTCGACGGTCTGGCGCGACTGCTGTCGCTCGACATGCGCGTCATCGATCCGGCATGGATCGGCATGAAGCTGCGCAAGCTCGTCAACGTGGCCGAACCGCTGGGCGACTTCATGGCCTTCGTGCCCGGCGAGAAGCGGCAGCAGACGTGGCCGTCGACGGTCGCGTACATCGCGCAGCTCGTGATCCACCGCTACGCGATGCTGGGCATCCTCGACCCGACCGGCGTGCCGCTGCGCGCGATGGGCGTGCTCGACGCGCCCCGCGCCCCGGGAGACGCCGAAGTCCAGGCTGGTCGGCCGTGCATCGAGTGCGGCAACGCGACGGTGATCCGCAAGGACGGCTGCGACTTCTGCACCGCGTGCGGGGCGGTCGGCGCCTGCGGTTGAGGCCCGGGCGTCGATTCAGTCGGTTGCGTGCCGAATCGAAGAATTCACGTCATGGAACTGCGCTAGCACGTTGTCGCGCTTGCTTTTTCGCCCCGTTCTAGCGCACCCTCGACGGCCCGAGGTCGCGAGCGTGCGGCCGCTGTGACCGGAACAGGAGGCTCTCCCATGACCGTCAAGCTCACCGCTGCTGCTGCCGTGATCGCCGCCGGCCTCGCCAGCCAAGCCGGCGCCCAGGACTACGGTTCGTCGCCCGCCGAGAAACCCGGCCCGCAGTCCCGCACCGGCCTGTACCTCTACCGATCCGGACACCAAGCGCAACACCGTGCGCGCCGGCATCGGCTGGCGCTTCAACCGCTACTTCGGCATCGAGGGCGGCTACGTCGACATCGGCCGCATGGAGTTCACCGGGACCGACGCGCTGGGCACGGCGTTCACGTCACGCGCGAAGGTGCGAGGCGGCCAGGCCGCCGTCGTCGCGTTCTATCCGTTCACCGAGAACTTCGCGGTGTTCGCGAAGCTCGGCGCGCTCGTCGCGCGCACGCAGTACTCGGATTCGACCGGCGCATCCGACTCCGCGACCAGCGTGCGCCCGTACTACGGACTCGGCCTGCAGTACGACTTCACCGATGCGCTGTTCGGACGCCTCGAGTACGAGCGCTACGCCAACATCGGCAGCACGCTCAGCGGCAAGACCAGCTACTCGCAGACG
>JALORJ010000286.1 GCA_025459035.1 Burkholderiales bacterium | reverse complement strand
TCGATGGTGTCGCTCTACGACGCGACCGCGGCGGCCGTGGCGGATGCCGCCGACGTCGACATCCTGCTCGTCGGTGACTCGCTCGGCATGGCGGTGCAGGGCCTCGCGTCGACGGTCGGCGTCACGCTCGAGCAGATGCGCTATCACACGCGCGCGGTCGTGCGTGGCAGCGCGCAGGCGCTGGTGCTGGCCGATCTGCCGTTCGGCAGTTACCAGATGAGCCCCGAGCAGGCGTTCGCCTCCGCGGCCGAACTGATGAGCGAAGGCGCGCACATGGTGAAGCTCGAAGGCGGTGCCGAGATGGCGCCTCACGTCGAGTTCCTCGCGCGCCGCGGCATTCCCGTCAGCGGCCACATCGGCCTGACGCCGCAGCACGTGCACGCCCTGGGCGGCTTCAAGGTCCAGGGCAAGACCGACGAAGGCGCGACGCGGCTGCTGGCGGATGCGCGCCGACTGCAGGACGCCGGCATGTCGCTCGTCGTCGTCGAGGCCGTCCCGGCCTCGCTCGGCAAGACGCTGACCGAGGCCCTCGACGTGCCGACGATCGGTATCGGAGCGGGTCCGGACTGCAGCGGCCAGATCCTGCTGTGGGTCGACATGCTGGGCTACACGTCCGGTCGCGTACCCAAGTTCGTCAAGAACTTCCTCGCCGACAACGGCAGCGTGCTGGGCGCGATGCAGGCGTTCGTCAAGGCCGTGCGCGACGGCACGTTCCCGGCGCCCGAGCACTGCTACTGACCCCGCGCGCGGCGGGCTGGCGGCCACGCCACGCGCGGCCGCCGTGGCGCCGCGCGCCCGACCCGGAGTCCACGTGGAAGTCGTCCGTACCGTGCAGGACCTGCGCGAGCGCCTTGCGCGCGAACCGGATGTGGCCTGCGTGCCCACCATGGGCAACATCCACGAGGGGCATCTCGGTCTCGTGGGGCTGGCACGTGCGAACGCGCGCTGCGTCGTCACGACGATCTTCGTGAACCGGCTGCAGTTCAATCAGGCGTCCGACTTCGATCGCTATCCGCGCACGTTCGACGACGACTGCGCGAAGCTCGCGGTGGCCGGCAACGACATCGTGTTCCATCCCGACGAAGCCGAGATGTATCCGCAGCCGCAGGTCTTCGCGGTCGACCCGCCGCCGATCGCGCTGAAGCTCGAAGGGCGCTTCCGGCCCGGCCACTTCCGCGGCATGGCCACCGTGGTGCTGAAGCTCTTCAACATCGTGCAGCCGCAGTACGCGGTGTTCGGCAAGAAGGACTACCAGCAGCTGCACCTCGTGCGCGACCTCGTCGCGCAGTTCGCGCTGCCGGTCCGCATCATCGAGGCCGAGACCCGCCGCGCCGACGACGGGCTCGCGCTGTCGTCGCGCAACCGCTTCCTGTCGGCGACCGAGCGCGCGGAGGCGCCGCGCCTGAAGCGCGTGCTCGACGACGTGCGAGCGGCCGTCGAGAGCGGTGACCGCAACTTCACGGCGCTCGAGTTCGCGGCGGACGCGATGCTCGCGCGGCATGGCTGGCAGGTCGACTACGTGGTGGTGCGCAGCCGGCGAACGCTGGCCACGCCCGAGCCCGACGAGCGCGACCTCGTGGTGCTGGGCGCCGCGACGCTCGGTGCGGTACGACTGATCGACAACCTCGAGATCCTCGCGCCCTGACGCGATCGGCCGCGGCCGCCTCGGGCCGCGGCGCCGACGGCATCACGCGGTCGGCAGCTTCCAGTGGCCGTAGTCCTCGCGCAGCTTCGTCTTGAGCAGCTTGCCGGTCGCGGTGTGCGGCAGCGCGTCGACGAACACGACATCGTCCGGCAGCCACCACTTCGCGACCTTGCCCTCGAAGAACGCCAGCATCTCCTCGCGCCCGAGGGTCGCGCCGGGCTTGCGCACGACCAGCAGCAGCGGGCGCTCGTCCCACTTCGGATGCGCCACGCCGATGACGGCGGCCTCGGCGACGTCGGGATGGGCGACCGCGGTGTTCTCGAGGTCGATCGAGCTGATCCACTCGCCGCCCGACTTGATCACGTCCTTCGATCGGTCGGTGATCTGCATGAAGCCGTCGGCATCGAGGGTGGCGACGTCACCGGTCGGGAACCAGCCGTCGCGCAACGGGTCGCCGCCCTCGCCCTTGAAGTAGCTCGCGCAGATCCACGGCCCGCGCACCAGCAGGTCCCCGAACGCCTGACCGTCGCGCGGCAGCTCGGCGCCGTCGTCGCCGACGATCTTCATGTCGACCCCGTAGATCGGCCGCCCCTGCTTGTTCTGGATCGCGTCGCGCGCGGTCTTGTCGAGCGCGAGCTGACGCTGCTTGAACGTGTTGACCGTCCCGAGCGGGCTCATCTCGGTCATGCCCCACGCGTGCAGGACCTGCACCCCGTAGTCGTCCTCGAACGTCCGGATCATCGCCGGCGGGCATGCCGAGCCGCCGATCACGGTGCGCTTCAGCGCGCCGAAGCGCAGGCCCTGCGCCTTCATGTGCGCGAGCAGCCCGAGCCAGATGGTCGGTACGCCAGCCGACGTGGTGACGCCCTCGGCCTCGAACAGCTCGACGAGGCTCGCGCCGTCGAGCGCAGCGCCGGGAAACACGAGCTTCGCTCCGACCAGCGGTGCGCTGTACGGCAGACCCCACGCGTTGACGTGGAACATCGGCACCACCGGCAGCACGACATCGCGCGCGGACAGGTTCAGCGCGTCGGGCAGGCACGCGCCGTACGCATGCAGCACGGTCGAGCGGTGGCTGTAGAGCACGCCCTTCGGATTGCCGGTCGTGCCGGACGTGTAGCAGAGCGACGACGCGCTGCGCTCGTCGAGCGCCGGCCACTCGACCCCGTCGGGATGCGCATCGATCAGGTCCTCGAAGCACTGCAGCGGCAGTGCGCTGGCAGGCATGTGCGCACGATCGGTCATCGCGACCCAGTGCTTCACGCCGGGGCAGTGCGGCGCGAGCTTCTCGACCAGCGGCAGGAACGTGAGGTCGAAGCAGACGACCTGATCGTCGGCGTGGCCGACGATGTACGCGATCTGCTCGGGGAACAGCCGCGGGTTGATCGTGTGGCACACCGCGCCGATGCCGGACACCGCGTAGTACAGCTCGAAGTGGCGGTAGCCGTTCCACGCGAGCGTGCCGACGCGGGTGGTCGCCTCGACGCCCAGACCGCGCAGCGCGGCGGCGAGGCGCCGCGCGCGCGCGTGCACGTCGCGGTAGGTCGTGCGGTGGATCGTGCCGTCCTCGATCCGGCGCGACACGATTTCGGTGTCGCCGTGGTAGCGGTCCGCGTGCTCGATCAGGGAAGCGATCGTGAGCGGCAGGTCCATCATCAGCCCGTGCATCGTCAGAACTCCGTGGGTGGACTTGCGGCGCGTCGCCGCGGGAACGCGGTCGTCCGCCCCGGGACGCCGCGACGGGGGCGCCGGAAGATATCAGCGATGCCGGCCGCGGCGAATTTGCGCGCTGCGGCAACGACTTGGCGTCGGCGCGCGGGGGACCGGGCGCGTTTGCGTGCGAGCCGGCGCATCGGGCATAGTCCGCCCGCCTCGCGCGCAGGTCCGCCGTCGACCCGTGCGCATGCCGACCGGCACGGCTCGACCGTCCGGCGCAGCCAACCTGAAGGGAGGGGGAAACCCGTGAACATCCGTCGTGGTATCGCCACGCTCGCCGTCGGTGCCGTTCTCGGCGCCATCGCCGCCGCACCGGCGCACGCGCAGAGCACCATCCGCATCGCGTTCCTCGAGGGCCTGTCCGGCACGTTCGCCAACGTCGGCGAAGTCGGTCTGCGTCACCTGCAGTTCGCGGCCGACAAGGTCAACGCGAAGGGCGGCGTGATGGGCCAGAAGATCGAGGTCGTCCCCTTCGACACCAAGACCAGCCCGCAGGAGGCGCAGCT
>JALORJ010000285.1 GCA_025459035.1 Burkholderiales bacterium | reverse complement strand
GCAGATCCTCCCGTTCCTCGCGTGGGCGATCGTCGTGCTGGTGCTGACCATCGTGTTCCCGCCGCTCACCACGTGGCTGCCGTCGCACGTGCGGTGAGTGCGGCGCGCCGCAGTTCGATCGATCCCACCGCAACCTCGACCGGAGAAACATGACCTTGCGCACCTTGTCCGCGGCCATGCTCGCAGCCGTCACGTTCGTCGCCGTCGCGCCGTGCGCACAGGCCGACGACGCCCCGAAATTCCACGCGGTGAAGCCCGCCGACATCGCGTGGAAGGAGATCCGCAAGTCGCCGCCGTTGTTCCGCGCTTTCGTGCAGGGCGATCAGGACAAGCCGGGTCCGTTCACCTTCCGCGTGCGCGCGGCGGCCGGCCACAAGCTCGCGCCGCACACGCACCCCGACGACCGCGTGATCACCGTGATCAGCGGCACGTACTGGTCCGCGGTCGGTGACAAGTGGGACGACGGCAAGCTGATCGCGTTTCCGGCCGGCAGCTTCTACGTCGTGCCGGCGGGCGTTCCGCACTACAGCGCGGTGCTCGAAGGCGAGACGGAGTTCCAGGAGAGCGGCGTCGGGCCGAGTCGCAACGACATGCTTGCGCAGTAGCGCGATCGGGCTGCACGACCACACGGCGGTCGACGGTCGCCGCGGCCAACGCAGCCATGCAATCCGCAGCGCGCGCGGGCGGGGGGGGGCGGGCTCCGACGCTCAGCGACTCGTCGCCTTCAGCCGCGCGAAACGCGCCGGCGGCAGCAGACGTTCGAACCTGCTGTCGAAGGTCACCAGGTGCTCGCCTTGCGAAAGCACCGCCGCCGCGAGCCACGCGTCGGGGATCGCGTTGCCGGTCAGTGAATGGTCGTCGCAGAGTCGACGCAGCGCAGGCCATTCGCACCCGACGGCCGGCACTTCCACGCCGGGTCGCGCGAGCATCGCGTCCAGGAATCGCAGCGTGTCCGCGAGCGGAGTGGGCTCGGCGAACACGCGTGCGCTGGTGAGAAGTCGCAGGACGCTTGCCAGCACCATGGGTTGAAGGCGGAACGTCGCGGTGCTGCGGGCGGCGTCATCCAGCGCCCCTTCCAGCCAGTCGCGTGCAATTGCGTGATGCACGTGGTCGCCGCGCGCAGCAGCGACCACGGCGTTCACGTCAGGCGTCACCGTCCGCCGCGTCGAGCAGTGCGCGGTTGCTGCAAGGGTCGATGCCCGACCTCAGCCCGCCGCGACCCGCCTGCACCGGGAGAGACGGCGGGTCGGCCGCTTGCCGGGCCGCTTCGCCGAGCCGGGTCTGGAGGGTCTGCTCGACCAGTTGCGCCAGCGTGCGCCCCTGCGCCTGCGCGAGCTTCTCCGCCTGCGCGACCAGATGCGCATCAAGGTCGAGGGTGGTCTTCATCGAACGCTCGTTGCTTGTGTATGTGAGCCTGTCGGAGCGTAGCGCCGGACGATGTCGAAGGGCACGCCGGGGGGCCGGGGGCGTCGGCAACCGCCGGGACGAAGCGAAGCTGATCGCGTTTCCGGCCGGCAGCTTCTACGTCGTGCCAGCGGGCGTTCCGTACTACAGCGCGGTGCTCGAAGGCGAGACGGAGTTCCAGGAGGGCGGCGTCGGGCCGAGTCGCAACGACATGCTTGCGCAGTAGCGACCCGGCTGCCGGATCAGAACAAGCGCCAGTCGACGCCCAGCATCAACGTGTTGGCGCGGAAGGTCGGCGAGTTGCCGTCGACCCGAAGTTCGTTGGCGTCCCAGTCGACGCGCACCCCGAGGTGCGGGGTGGCCGCCCAGCGCGCGCCGACGCCGAAGCCGAACGTGGTCTGGCGCTCGGTGCACGGCACGTCCTGGTACGTGGTCGAGTAGCGGCCGGGAATGCTCTGCCGACAGATCTGCCCGGTGCCGCGCGGGGCACCGAACACCACCGTGCCGCGGGCGATCAGTTCGAACCGGTTGCCGATCGGCAGCGCCCCGACGAGCGACAACCCGAGCGTGTTGAAGTGGTCGGAATCGAAGACCGGCTGGCCCGTGACCGGGTCGCGCTGCATCACCTCGAGGTTCGCGTACCGCAGCGCCGACAGTTCGAGCCCGAAGTGGCGCGTGGCCATCACGCCCGCGTAGACCTTGGTGCCCAGGCTCGCGTCGTTGCCGACTTCGCTGTTCGTCCGACCGAGCCCGGCGCCCGCGTAGAAGTTGCCGCCCCAGCCCGCGTTGCGGCGTCGGGAGTCGAACGGATCGTCCTCGACCCGGATCTCCTCGGCCATGCCGCCGGTGCACGCGAGCATGCCGGCGACGAACAGCGCCCGCGACGTGGTGACGGGACCGCGCGCACTCGACGCACGGGGAACGGACCGAAACGTGGAACGCGAAGCGACGCGCGCAGAGGCAGGCATGTCGGGGACGGGACGTCCGGTGATGAACACCCGCCCGCAACGTCGGTCGGCGGGCGGGGGGCGACGTGACTTTCGTGTCACGCGTCGCCAGCCTGCGCCCCGACCTCAGTTGATGTTCGCCTGCGGCACCACGTCGAGCAGTTCCACCTCGAAGATCAGCGTCGAGTTCGGCGGCACTTCGCCGTACGCGAGGCGGCTGCCGTAGCCCATCTTCGGTGGCACGAGCAGCGTGCGCTTGCTCCCGACCTTCATGTCGACGATGCCCTTGTCGAGGCCGGGGATCATGCGGCCGACGCCGACCAGCACCGACAGCGCATGGCCGCGATCGAAGGTGCTGTCGAACTTGACGCCGTGGCCGTCGGGTGCCGTCGGGTCGTACACGAAGCCTTCGTAGTGGATGACGACGAAGCGCCCGGCGCGCGCCACCAGGCCGTCGCCCTTGATGTGCTCGAGGATCAGCGTACGGTCGGGCTGCGCCATCGCGGGGATGGCCGTGACGAACTCGGTGCCGCGCACCGGCTCGTCGGCGCGGACGGGCGCGGCACCCCATGCGGCGACGACAGCCACGAACAACGCGCCACACAGCCGGCGGGACAGCGAAACGGAAACGGTCATCGAAACTCCTGGGCCGGCAGCGGCGGCAACGGGTCGTCGACCGCGGCGGGGGGTGTCGGTTCCGGCGCGGCGGGCTCGGATGCCGCGCTCGGTGCGCTCGACGGGACGCCGGGCGGCGACAGGATCAGCTTGCGCAGCGCCTGGCGCTTCGGCAGGTACTCCGCCGCAAAGATCACGTGCGCGACGCCGGCCTCGATGCGCAGCGCGTCGCGCAGTTCGTTCAGGCGCCATGCCTCGGCGGCCGGGCGCAGGTCGACGGCGGCGACGATCGTGAAGTCCGCGCGGCACACCACCAGCGCGAACTGGTGCCCCGGCTGCACGAAACCCAGATCGGGCGCGACCGCCGCCAGCGGCACGTGCGGAAAGACGTGGTGATCGGCCAGCGCGCTCTTCGCGAGCAGGTACAGCAGCTTGTGCGACGCCTTCAGCAGCGGTCGCGGCTCGCGCGGCGCGGCGCCCGGATCCGCGCGCAGCCACGGCCGCGCGGGCATGCCCGGAATGGTCTGGTCGCTGCCGAGCGGGTCGTTGGCGGCGGCGTTCGGGTCGCCGACCAGCGGTGGTTCGGGCTGCGGATGGCCGGCAAGTGCCGCGGCCCGCGCCGCGAGCGACGCCGCCGGGACGGTGTCGGGGATGCCCAGCTGCGCCGCGGTGCGCAGCGGCCCGGGCGCGAGCGGCGGGTCGGCGGCGGGGGAAGCCACGGTGCCCGGTGTGCCACCGCCAGCGGCGCGCGACTCGGCGCGCTGGCGTTCGCGGTGCGCCTGGACGATGCGTTCGAGTTCGTTGGGGCCGTTGTCGGCGGCGCCGCGGCGCTTGCGCGCGGTCGGGGCTTCGAGACCGGCGGCGTCGCGGGTGCGGCGCATCAGGCCGAACCAGATCAGCACCGCACCGGTCATCAGGATGAAGCCGAAGACGATCTTGTACCAGC
>JALORJ010000284.1 GCA_025459035.1 Burkholderiales bacterium | reverse complement strand
GTGAAGACCACGAACAGCGCGATGCCGGCACCGGGCCACAGCACCGCCGACTCGAGCACGTCGATGTCGAACAGCGGGTCCATCAGGTGGTTGACCGCGCCGTACGCGGCGAAGACCAGCGCGTTGAGCGCAAGCGTCACCGGCAGACCGCCGCGGGCCGCGATCGCTTCGAGCCAGGGCAGCAGCGGTCGGCGGACGCGACCGGAGAAGGTCGACAGCGGGGCGTCAGCCGCCACGGCGCGGCGCAGCGGCGATCGGTGGCGCGACCTTCAGGACCTCCTCGATCGTCGTCACCCCGGCAGCGACCTTCAGCGCACCGGCGACGCGCAGTGGGCGCATGCCGTCCCGCGTGGCCTGCTCGCGTACCGCGGCGATGTCGGCGTCGGCAGTGACGAAGCGGCGCTGCTCCGGGGTCATCAGCAGGATCTCGTAGAGGCCGACGCGCCCCTGATAGCCGGTCATGCGGCATTCGAGGCAGCCGCGCGCGAACCACACCTGGCGCGGGCGCTCGGCGGTCCACGGATGGATCAGGCCCTTCCAGACGTCGTCGTCGATGGGGCCGGGCTCGCGGCAGTGCGGACACAGCGTGCGCACCAGGCGCTGCGCCATCACGCCGAGGATGGTCGAGTGCAGCAGATACGCCGGCACGCCGAGGTCGAGCAGGCGGGTGACCGCGGACGGCGCGTCGTTGGTGTGCAGCGTCGACAGCACCAGGTGGCCGGTGAGCGCGGCCTGGATCGCCATCTCGGCGGTCTCGAGGTCGCGGATTTCGCCCACCATGATGATGTCCGGGTCCTGCCGCATCAGCGTGCGCACCCCGGCCGCGAAGTCCAGGCCGATGCCGTGCTGAACCTGCATCTGGTTGAACGCCGGCTCGACCATCTCGATCGGATCCTCGACCGTGCAGACGTTGACCTCGTGCGTCGCGAGCAGCTTGAGGGTCGAGTACAGCGTGGTCGTCTTGCCGGAGCCGGTCGGCCCGGTCACGAGCACGATGCCGTGCGGCGCGCCGGTCATCTTCTGCCAGCGCGCGCGGTCGTCCTCGGAGAAGCCCAGCTCGGCGAAGTCGCGCACGATCACGTCGGGGTTGAAGATGCGCATGACGAGCTTCTCGCCGAAGGCGGTCGGCATCGTCGACAGGCGCAGCTCGACCTCGTTGCCATCGGGCGTCACGGTCTTGATGCGGCCGTCCTGCGGGCGCCGCTTCTCGACCACGTCCATGCGCCCGAGGATCTTGATGCGGCTGGTCATCGCGGCCATCACGGCCGTGGGGATCTGGTAGACCTGATGCAGCACGCCGTCGATGCGGAAGCGCACCGCGCCGGCGTCGCGGCGCGGCTCCATGTGGATGTCGCTCGCGCGCTGCTCGAACGCGTACTGGAAGATCCAGTCGACGATGTGCACGACGTGGCGGTCGTTCGCGTCGAGCTGGCCGCTCTTGCCGAGCTGCACCAGCTGCTCGAAGTTCGCGATGTCGTTCAGGTTCGCGTGCTTCTGCTTCTCGGCGCCCTGCACCGAGCGCGCGAGGTTGTAGAACTCGACCAGGTAGGTGTCGATGTCGTCGGGGTTGGCGACGACCAGCCGCAGTTCGAGCTTCAGCACGCGCGCGAGCTCGCGCTCCCAGTCGCGCAGGTAGGGCTCGCAGGTGGCGATCGTGCATTCGCGCTCGCTCACCCGCACCGGCAGGATGCGGAAGCGCGACGCGTACGCGTTGCTCATCACCTTGGTGACGGCCGCGAAGTCGATCTTGAACGGGTCGATGTGCAGGTACGGCAGGCCGACGCGGCCGGCGAGCCACTCGGTCAGCGCCTCGAGGTGCAGCAGCTTCTTCGGCTGCCGCGGGTCCTTCCACTTCTCGTCGGCGATCACGCGCAGCGGATGCGCCGCGCTGCGCTTGCCGCGCCAGCGCTCGGCCAGCGCGCGTGCGACGGTGGCGTCGGCGAGCCGGTCGCCCACCAGCGCCTGCAGCACGCGGTCGAGGTCGAGGCGCTGGTCGGCCCCGGCGAGCGACGCGAGGTTCGCGGTCGAGTCCATCGGCGCGGTCAGCGGGCCGCGCCGGGCGGCGGTTCGATGATTCCCATGTGGAAACGGTACTCGCCGTGGGCGCGGTCGGAGAAGTAGCGCCGCAGCGTGCGGCGCACGGTCGGGAACGCGAGCGTGTCCCAGGGGATGTCGGCCTCGGCGACCAGCACGGTCTCGAGCGACTCCTCGCCGGGGTGGAAGTCGAGGTCCAGCAGCCGCGCCCGGAACAGCAGGTAGGCCTGCGAGATGTAGGGGATGTCGTAGAGCGCGTAGAGGCCGAGGATCTCGACGCGGGCGTTGGCTTCTTCCAGCGTCTCGCGCGCGGCGCCCTGGGCGGTGGTCTCGCCGTTCTCCATGAAGCCCGCCGGCACGGTCCACAGGCCGCGCCGGGGTTCGATCGCACGGCGGCACAGCAGGATGCGGTCGTCCCACTCCGCGATGCAGCCGACGACCATCTTCGGGTTCTGGTAGTGCACCGTGCCGCACGCGTCGCAGACGTGGCGCGGCAGATGGTCGCCCGGCGGTACGCGCAGCGCGACCGGGCTGCCGCAGTGGCTGCAGAACCGGACCGCCCCCGAAGTCGTCGTCATCGGCGCACGGTAGCAGATGCCTCCGCGGTCTCGACGCCCGGCGGCGGCCGTCGATAATCGACCGCCATGCGACCCGCCCGACTGCTCACCGTGCTCGCGCGCGAGCTCGACGCCGCGCTCGCCGGCACCCACACCCCCGTGATGGTCTGGGGCGCGCCCGGCGTCGGCAAGAGCGACCTCGTGCGCGCCGCCGCCACCGCCGCGGCGGTCCCGGTGATCGACCTGCGGCTGTCGCAGCTCGAGCCCTCCGACCTGCGCGGCATCCCGTGGCGCGACGGCCAGCGCGTCGAATGGGCGGTGCCGGCGGTGCTGCCCGACGCCGACCGCGACGGCCCGCGCGGAGTGCTGTTCCTCGACGAGATCAACGCGGCGCTGCCGGCGGTGACGGCCGCGGCCTATCAGCTGGTGCTGGACCGGCGCGTCGGCGACTGGCGCGTGCCCGACGGCTGGGCCGTGATCGCGGCGGGCAACCGCCAGGGCGATCGCGGGGTCACGCACGCGATGGCCGCGCCGCTGGCCAACCGCTTCGCCCACTTCACGCTCGAGCCGCACATCGACGACTGGGCCGCGTGGGCGCACGCGGGCGGGCTCGACGCGCGGCTGATCGCGTTCCTGCGCTTTCGTCCCGAGCGCCTGCTCGACCTCGACGCCGCCGCCAGCGAGGCCGCGTTTCCGAGCCCGCGCACCTGGGCCTTCGCGGCGCGGGCACTGGCGCGCTTCGACGACGACGCCGGCCTGCGTCAGGACGCGATCGCGGCGTGCGTCGGGCACGCGGCCGCCGCCGACTGCGCCGGCTTCCTGCGCCACGCGGCGACGCTGCCGGACATCGACGCGATCGTGCGCGGCGAGGCGGTCGACGTGCCTGCGGCGGTCGAGCCGCAGTACGCGGTCGCGACCGCGCTGGTGCGCCGGGTGCTCGACCTCGAGCGCGACGGCGGCGCGGTCGGCCCCGCGTGCGACCACGTGCTCGCGTACGCCGGGCGCCTGCCGCTGCGCGAGCTCGGCCTGATGCTGGTGACCGATCTGCAGCGCAGCGTGCGCACGCCGCTGATCGCCCGGCCGGCGTTTCGCGCGTGGGCCGACGGCGTCGCCGATCTGCTGCACGCGTGACCGTACGGCGGTGAGTGCGGGGGCCGACGCCCGCCCGGCGCACGGGCGCGACGCGACCGGTGTCGCCGGTCGGACGGTGACCGCGGGCGCCGGCGACGCCGATGCGGCCGATGCGCCCATACGGGCTGCGGCCCGCATCGCGGCGGCGCGTGCGCGACTGGTGCTCGATCACCCCTTCGTCGGTGCGCTCGCGCTGCACCTCGAACCG
>JALORJ010000283.1 GCA_025459035.1 Burkholderiales bacterium | reverse complement strand
ATCGCGGCCGCCGTCTCCGGGCGCTCCGGCAGCACCACGGCGACGCGGTCGCCGGGTCGCGCGCCGAGCGCGGCGAGGGTGTTCGCGAACCGCGCGGACTCGCGGTCGAACCACCGCCACGTGTACGCCTCGGCGGCGCGATCGGCGTCCTCGAAGCGCAGTGCGACGCCGTCGGGCTGTACCGCCGCGTGGCGCAGGCACACGTCGCGTGCGATGTTGAAGCGGGCCGGGACCTGCCAGCGGAAGCGCGCCGCGAGCGCGGTCGCGTCGGGCGCCGACGCGTCGAGCCACATCGGTTCGTCGGCGATCGGGATCACGGATTCGCGATGCCTTCGGCGCGCTGGCGGCGGTACAGCCGGAAGCGCTCGCGCTTGTCGCCGGCCCGCGCCCCTTCCCAGACCAGCAGCCACGGCGGACCTTCGAAGCCGCTGCGCACGGTCCCCTGCACCAGCAGCCACGGGCAGTCGCCGACGCGAGCCCCGTGCTCGACGCGGTGCGTGCGCAGGTCGGCGAAGTAGTCGAACAGCGCCCGTTCGCTGTCCCCCAGCCCGCGGCTGGTGACGCAGCCGGCGTCCGTCACCGCGGCGCGCAGCGCGGCGCCGACGGGGCGATACGACTTGGCGTGGTCGAGGTAGCCACCGAAGAGCGTCGTCGCCACGGCCCAGAAGGCGACGAGCCCGCCGGCCCAGACGACGAACGGTCGGTCATGCGTGCGCCGCACGTTGAACAGCAGCACCAGCCAGCCGGCCGTCGCGACGACGGCGACCGCCACGAGCGCCAGCGACCTCTGCGCGACGTGACCGGGCTCCATGCGCAGCAGATGGCGCGCAAGCCGCTCGGGCACGCCGAACTCGGCGGCCGAGCCGTACACCCAGGCGACCGCGACGAGGAACAGGAAGAAGGCGATCGCGAACCAGAAGAACGCGTTCAGCGCGCCGCGGCGCAGCTGCGGCATGCCCGGAACCGCGAGCAGTGCGGCCGGGACCAGCAGCGGCAGCGCGTGCAGCTCGCGCTTGTCGCGGGCGATCACGAGCCACACCAGCCACACGACGCCGACCGCGAGCGGCAGTCGCAGCGCCGGCATGCGCCACTGCGCGCGCGCGGTCCGCAGCGACCACAGCGCGAGCGGCCAGATCGGCCACATGAACCACGGCAGCACGCGCGCCTGGTACCACCACGGCGCCGGTGCACCGCGCGCACCCGCGCCGGCGAAGTGGCGCGACGGGTCGTGCAGTGCAAGCCACTGGGTGGCGAGCGCCGGGGCGCGCCACCACAGCGCGAGCGGCCAGACCGCGACGAGCAGCGCCCCCAGCCCGATCGCGATCGCCACGCGCACGGCTCCTGCGCGCGTCGGTGCGGTGGCGACGAACAGCCCCTGCGCCGCCGCGATGACGAGCCCGGCCTCCGGGCTGCGTCCGGCGCCGGCCACCGCGATCGCGGCAGCCAGCGTCGCGATCGACTCGGCGGTCTTGGCGACATCGAGCCGTGCGAGCCCCAGACACGCCAGCGCGGTCGCGAGCAGCAGCATGTTGTCGGGCACGAGCTGGTGCGCCGGCTGCAGCGCGCCGACGCTGCCCACGACCAGCAGCGCCGCGATGCCGCCGCGGCCCGGGCCGTTCAGCGCACGTGCCGCTGCCGCGGTGGCGAGCAGGGCGCCACCGACGACCGGCAGGTTGACCAGGCGGAAGGCTTCGTGCAGCGGCAGCAGATCGCCGAGCACCTGCCCGAAGAGCGCCGCCAGTCCCAGGTACAGCGGCGGGTAGCGCAGATACGCATCGCCCGCGAGCGTCGGGACGATCCAGTCGCCGGAACGGAACAGGTCGCCGACGAGACCGACCACATGCGCCTCGTCGGGCTTCCACGGGTCTCGGCCGAGCAGGCCCGGCAGCAGCCACAGCAGGCACAGCACCGCGGCGAACACGCCCGGCCGGCGCTGGATCGCGTCGGCCAGCGCGGGATGTCGGAGTCGGTGGGCGCCGAAGATCACGCGGGCGAGGCTACTGGCGTGGGCTGCGGACCGAGCGGCAGCGCCGGGGCCGCGTGCAAACGAAAAAGGCAGCCCGCAGGCTGCCTTCTTCGGTGGCGGCGCGAAGCGCCCCGGTCACTTGGTCGCGCGCGCGTTGCGGCTGTAGCGCTGGCGGAACTTCTCGACGCGCCCGGCCGTGTCGACGATCTTCTGCTTGCCCGTGTAGAACGGATGCGACGCCGACGAGATCTCGACCCGGATCACCGGGTACTCCTGACCGTCTTCCCACTTCATCGTCTCGCGACCCTTGACGTCGATCGTCGAACGCGTGAGGAACGCGAAGTTCGCGCCGGGGTCCTGGAAGATCACTTCCCGGTACGTGGGGTGGATGCCTTCTTTCATGTCTGGTTTCCCTGCGGCCCGTGCCGCGCTGGTGGGGCGATGCCGACCGCCCCGATGGAAAGCCCGATCGACTGCCGCCGGACGGGAAAGCCCGCGAGCATCGCCGAAGCCCGGCTCGGGCGTCAACCCGCCGGCCGGCGGTCAGCCGCGGCGCATCTGGTCGAAGAAGTCCGCGTTGCTCTTGGTGGACCGCAGCTTGTCGACGAAGAACTCGGTCGCGTCCAGTTCGTCCATCGGATAGAGCAGCTTCCGCAGCACCCAGACCTTCTGCAGGATCTCGGGCCGGATCAGCAATTCCTCGCGGCGCGTGCCCGACTGGTTGACGTTGATCGCCGGGTAGATCCGCTTCTCCGCCATCTTGCGGTTGAGGTGGATCTCCATGTTGCCGGTGCCCTTGAACTCCTCGTAGATCACGTCGTCCATCTTCGAGCCGGTCTCGATCAGCGCCGTCGCGATGATGGTCAGCGAACCGCCTTCCTCGATGTTGCGCGCCGCGCCGAAGAAGCGCTTCGGGCGCTGCAGCGCGTTGGCGTCGACGCCCCCGGTGAGCACCTTGCCCGACGCCGGCACGACAGTGTTGTAGGCCCGCGCCAGCCGCGTGATCGAGTCGAGGAGCACGACGACGTCGCGCTTGTGCTCGACCAGTCGCTTGGCCTTCTCCATCACCATCTCGGCCACCTGCACGTGGCGCGTGGCGGGTTCGTCGAAGGTCGACGACACCACCTCGCCACGCACGGTGCGCTGCATCTCGGTGACTTCCTCGGGCCGCTCGTCGATCAGCAGCACGATCAGGAAGACCTCGGGGTAGTTGGTCATGATCGCGTGGGCGATGTGCTGCAGCATGACCGTCTTGCCGCTCTTCGGGCTCGCGACCAGCAGGCCGCGCTGGCCTTTGCCGATCGGCGCGATGATGTCGATGATGCGGCTGGTGAGGTTCTCCTCGCTCTTGATGTCGCGCTCGAGCTTGAACTGCTCGGTCGGGAACAGCGGCGTGAGGTTGTCGAAGAGGATCTTGTTCCGCGCGTTCTCGGGCGGTTCGCCGTTGACCTTGTCGAGGCGCACCAGCGCGAAGAAGCGCTCGCCGTCCTTCGGCGTGCGGATCTCGCCCTCGATCGTGTCGCCCGAGTGCAGATTGAAGCGGCGGATCTGCGACGGGCTCACGTAGATGTCGTCGGGCCCGGCGAGATAGCTCGTCTCGGGCGTGCGCAGGAAGCCGAAGCCGTCGGGCAGCACCTCGAGGGTGCCGTCGCCGATGACGATCTCGCCCTTGCGCGACTTCTGCTTGAGGATCGCGAAGATCAGGTCCTGCTTGCGCATCCGGTTGGCGTTCTCGATCTCGGCGGACTGGGCCATCTCGACGAGTTCGGTCATCGGGTGCGTCTTCATCTCCGAGAGGTAGGTCGCCGGTCCGGTCGCGACACCCTCCGGACGGGGCTCGTACAGCTCTTCGAAGTCGATGTTCTGGGTGAAGAACGGGGCCTTGACCTTCTGCTTGCCCTGCCGGTTCTGCCGGTCGTTCTTCTGATGCCGGTTGCGATTGCGTCCGCCACCGCCGAGGCCCGGCGTGTGGTTCGCGTTC
>JALORJ010000282.1 GCA_025459035.1 Burkholderiales bacterium | reverse complement strand
TCGTCGCGATGCTTGCGGCCATCGCCGCCTTCGTCGCGCTCGGCGGTCGATCGCTGCTGACCCTCGAGGCGCTGAAGGCACAGCAGGCGACGCTCGCGACCTGGCACGCGACCCGTCCGGTCGGCGTGGCCGCGAGCTTCTTCGCGGTGTACGTCGCCGTCACCGGCCTGTCGTTGCCCGGCGCCGCCGTGATGACACTGGTTGCCGGCGCGCTGTTCGGCGTCGTGCAGGGCACGCTGATCGTGTCGTTCGCGTCGACGGCGGGCGCGACGCTCGCGTTCCTCGCCAGCCGCTTCCTGCTGCGCGACACGGTGCAGAAGCGCTTCGGCGACCGCCTGCGGACGCTGAACGCCGGCATCGAGAAGGAGGGCGCGTTCTACCTGTTCACGCTGCGTCTCGTGCCCGCCGTGCCGTTCTTCGTGATCAACCTCGCGATGGGGCTCACGCCGATGCGCGCCGCCACCTTCTGGTGGGTGAGCCAGCTCGGCATGCTGGCCGGCACGGTCGCGTACGTGAACGCCGGAACGCAGCTCGCGCGTATCGATTCGCTGCGCGGCATCGTGTCGCCGACGCTGCTCGGGTCGTTCGTCGCGCTGGGCGTGCTGCCGCTGGTCGCGCGTCGCGTCGTCGATGCATGGCGTGCGCGGCAGGTGTATCGCGGCTGGAACAAGCCGGCGCGCTTCGATCGCAACCTGATCGTGATCGGCGCGGGGTCGGCCGGTCTGGTCAGCGCCTACATCGCGGCGGCGGTCAAGGCGAAGGTCACGCTGATCGAACGCCATCGCATGGGCGGCGACTGCCTGAACACCGGCTGCGTGCCGTCGAAGGCGCTGATCCGCACCGCGAAGCTCGCGACGCAGATCCGCCACGCGCAGCACTACGGCCTTGCCGACGCGAGCGCGCGCGTCGACTTCGCGCAGGCGATGGAGCGGGTGCAACGCGTCATCGCCGACATCGCGCCGCACGACTCGGTCGAGCGCTACACGCGCCTCGGGGTCGAGTGCCTGCAAGGCGACGCGACGCTGGTGTCGCCGTGGGCGGTCCAGGTCCGCGGCGCCGACGGCGGCACGCGCACGCTGACGGCGCGGTCGATCGTGATCGCCGCCGGCGGGCGCCCGACGATCCCGCCGATCCCCGGCATCGACGCGATGGCGCCGCTCACTTCCGACACCGTCTGGACACTGCGCGAACAGCCGGCGCGGCTGCTGGTGCTGGGCGGCGGACCGATCGGCTGCGAACTCGCGCAGACCTTCGCGCGGCTCGGCAGCCATGTCACGCAGGTCGAGGCCGCGCCGCGACTGCTGGTGCGCGAGGACCCCGAGGTCTCGTCGCTGGTCGAGCGCCGCTTCGCCGACAACGGCGTGGTCGTGTGCACCGGGCACAAGGCCGTGCGCTTCGAGGCCGATGCGCCCGACGGTGCGCGCGTGCTGGTGGCGCAGGCCGCCGACGGCGCCGAGATACGCATCGCCTTCGACGTGCTGCTGTGCGCGACCGGTCGCACGGCCAACACCACCGGCTACGGGCTCGAGGCGCTCGGCATCGGCACCACGCCGCAGCGCACGCTCGAGGTCGACGGCTTCATGGCGACGAAGTACCCGAACATCTACGCGTGCGGCGACGTGGCCGGGCCCTACCAGTTCACGCACACCGCCGCGCACACCGCGTGGTACGCCGCCGTGAACGCGTTGTTCGGGCGCTTCAAGCGCTTTCGCGCGGACTTCCGCGTGATCCCGTGGTGCACGTTCACCGATCCCGAGGTCGCGCGCGTGGGGCTCTCGGAGACCGAAGCGGTCGCGCAGGGGGTGCCGCACGCGGTCACCCGCTACGGCCTCGACGACCTCGACCGCGCGATCGCCGACGGCGAGGCCGAAGGCTTCGTCAAGGTGCTGACGACACCGGGCAGCGACCGCATCCTCGGCGCGACGATCGTCGGCACGCACGCGGGCGACATGCTCGCCGAGTTCGTGCTGGCCATGCGGCACGGCCTGGGCATGAACCAGCTGCTCGGCACCATCCACCTGTACCCGAGCTTCATGGAAGGCAACAAGTTCGCGGCGGGGGAGTGGAAGCGCGCGCAGGTGAAGCCGTGGCAGACGACGTGGCTTGCGCGCTATCACGCATGGATGCGCGGCTGACGTGCAGGCGAGGTTCCGACGGCCGTGGCCTTGCCCGCGAGCATCGCCACGGCTGCGCGGTCGTGACGATGGAGGCACCGCGATGACCCTGGCGTCCTGGATCGACCGCGCGAGAACGCGTGTCTGCGCGTTCGCGCTGCTGCTGCTCGCGGCCCCGCTCGCGCACGCGTTCGACCACACGCACGCGGCGTGGACCGCGCTGCTCGCGAAGCACGTGCAGGTGCTGGACACGGGTCGCGCCTCGCGCGTCGACTACGCCGGCTTCGCGCGCGACCGCGCCGAACTGAAGCGCTACCTCGACGCGCTGTCGGCGGTGTCCGCAGCCGAGTACGCCGGCTGGTCGAGGCCCGAGAAGCTCGCCTTCCTGCTCGACGCCTACAACGCGTACACGATCGAGAAGGTGCTGACGCGCTGGCCCGACCTGAAGTCGATCCGCGACTTCGGCAGCGTGTTCGGAAACCCGTGGAAGGACCGCTTCTTCACGCTGCTCGGTGCGCCGATGTCGCTCGACGGCATCGAGCACGACACGATCCGCCGTCGCGGCGCGTTCGACGATCCGCGCATCCACTTCGCCGCCAACTGCGCGTCGATCGGCTGCCCGATGCTGCGCGAGGAGGCTTACGTCGCGGCGCGGCTCGACGCGCAACTGGACGAGCAGGTCGAACGCTTCCTGTCCGACCGCAGCCGCAACCGCTGGCGCGACGGTGCGCTCGAGGTGTCGAAGATCTTCGATTGGTACGCCGACGACTTTCGTGCCGGGCACCGCGGCATCGGCTCGGTCGAGCAGTTCCTCGCGCGCCACGCCGATCGCCTCGCCGACACGCCCGAGGCGCGCGCGGCGATCCGCGCCGGCACCGTCAAGCTGCGCACCCTCGACTACGACTGGGCGCTGAACGCGAAGCGGTGAGCGAGTCGAGGCGCGACGACCCGCGAGGAACGGCCGCGTGCCGAGCGACGCGGTTGCGGTCGCCGCGGGGATGCCTGACGCGGCGATGACCCACGCGGTGACGTTGTCGATCGTCGTCCCCGCGCTCGACGAGGCCGACGGCATCGTTGCGCACCTCGATGCGCTTGCGCCGTTGCGGGCGCAGGGCGTGGAAGTGATCGTCGTCGATGGTGGCAGTGCCGACGCCACGGTCGCGCTCGCCACGCCGTGCGCCGATCGCGTGATCGCAAGTCCGCGCGGCCGCGGCGCGCAGATGAACGCCGGCGCAGCCGTCGCCCGCGCGTCGCGCCTGCTGTTCCTGCACGCGGACACGACGCTGCCGCCCGGGGCGGTCGCTGCGGTGCACGCCGCCCTGGACAGCGGCCACGCCTGGGGCCGCTTCGACGTGCGCATCATCGGTCGGCCGTGGATGCTGCGCGTGGTCGCTGGCGCGATGAACCTGCGCTCGCGCCTGACCGGCATCGCGACCGGCGATCAGGCGATCTTCGTCACGCGGGCCGCATTCGATGCGGCCGGCGGCTGGCCCGAGATCGCGTTGATGGAAGACATCGCGTTGTCGACGGCGCTGCGGCAAGCGTCGCGCCCCGCGTGTCTGCGACTGCGGGTGACGACGTCGGGACGGCGCTGGGAGACGCGCGGCGTGTGGCGGACGATCGTTCTGATGTGGCGGTTGCGGTTCGCGTGGTGGCGCGGGGTGGCACCGGAGGTGCTGGCGAAGCGGTACCGGTAGGGTCGGGCGAGCGAACCCGCGTTGCTGTCAGTCGTGCCGCGTGCTGTCCCCCGGATGTCCTCGACGAACCATGTCGCCATGGCCACGCGGACCATCCGCAATCTTCCAGACTTGACGCACCGTGCCCTGAAGACTC
>JALORJ010000024.1 GCA_025459035.1 Burkholderiales bacterium | reverse complement strand
CTGCATGCGGCGGCCTACAAGCACGTGCCCCTCACCGAGACGCTGAACGTCTGGGAGGCCGTGCGCAACAACGTGCTGGGCACGTGGCGGACCGCCGAGGCCGCGCGCCGCCACGGGGTCGCCAAGTTCGTGCTGATCTCCACGGACAAGGCCGTGAATCCGACGAGCGTCATGGGCGCCACCAAGCGCCTGGCCGAGATGGTGTGCGAGGCCCTGCAGGCCGCCGACGGCACACGCTTCGTGATGGTCCGCTTCGGCAACGTGCTCGGCAGCACCGGCAGCGTGGTGCCCAAGTTCCGCCAGCAGATCGCGCGCGGCGGGCCGCTCACCGTGACGCATCCCGACATGA
This sequence comes from Burkholderiales bacterium, assembly GCA_025459035.1. Classification (GTDB taxonomy): domain Bacteria; phylum Pseudomonadota; class Gammaproteobacteria; order Burkholderiales. Next base: position 15,414 of record JALORJ010000024.1, on the reverse strand, counting down.
CGCGCTACTTCATGTCCATCCCCGAGGCGAGCCAGCTCGTGCTGCAGGCGGGTCTGATGGGGCAGGGCGGCGAGGTCTTCGTGCTCGACATGGGCGAGCCCGTGAAGATCGTCGACCTCGCGCGCGAGATGATCCGGCTGTCGGGTTTTCGCGAGGACGACATCGCCATCGTGTTCACCGGTCTGCGCCCGGGCGAGAAGCTGTTCGAGGAACTGCTGGCCGACGGCGAGGCGACGCTGCCGACGCCGCACCCGAAGCTGCGCATCGCGCGCTCGCGGCCGGTCGACGCCGATTTCCTCGCGCGGCTCGACACGTGGCTCGCGTCGCCCGCGCCGGGCGCCGACGACCCGGTGCGCAGCGCGATCGCGGGCTTCGTGCCCGAGTACACCGGAGCCGGCGCGCAGGACGCCGGCGCGCGGGCTGCATGAGCGCCGTCCTGGTCACCGGCGCTGCCGGATTCATCGGCATGCACGTCTGCGAGCGGCTGCTCGCGGCCGGGCGTGTCGTCGTCGGCCTCGACAACTTCGACCCGTACTACGACGTCGCGCTGAAGCGCGCGCGCTGGGCGCGTCTGGTCGCACACGCAGGCTTCGTCGGCGTCGAGGGCGACATCTGCGACGCGGCGCTGCTCGCGCGCCTGTTTGCCGCGCACCGCTTCGACCGCGTCGTGCATCTGGCCGCGCAGGCCGGCGTGCGCTGGTCGATCGACCATCCGCACGACTACGTGCAGGCCAACCTGTCGGGGTTCGTGCACGTGCTCGAAGCGTGTCGCCACCACGGCCGCCCGCACCTCGTGTTCGCGAGCACGTCGAGCGTCTACGGCCTCAATGCGACGCTGCCGTATGCCGAGACCCACGGCGCCGACCATCCGGTCAGCCTCTACGCCGCGACCAAGAAGGCCAACGAGGCCATCGCCCACAGCTACGCGCACCTGTACGCGCTGCCGGTCACGGGGCTGCGCTTCTTCACCGTGTACGGGCCGTGGGGGCGGCCCGACATGTCGCCGATGCTGTTCGCGTCGGCCATCCTCGACGGGCGTCCGATCGACCTGTTCAACGAAGGCCGGATGCGCCGCGACTTCACCTACGTCGACGACATCGCCGAGGGGGTCGTGCGGGTCGCCGATCACGTCCCCGCCGGCGATCCGGCGTTCGACGGGCGTGTGCCCGATCCGTCCGGCAGCCGCGCGCCGTACCGCATCTTCAACATCGGCAACGCGCAGGCGGTCGAGCTGGGCACCTTCGTCGCGACGCTCGAGCGGCTGCTGGGGCGCACCGCCGACAAGCGCCTGCGACCGATGCAGCCCGGCGACGTGCTCGAGACCGCGGCCGACACGCGTGCGCTCGAGGCCGCGGTCGGCTTCGCGCCGCGCACGTCGCTCGACACGGGGCTCGCGCGATTCGTCGACTGGTACCGCGGCTGGCACGCGCGGCCGCGGGCGTGACGACCGCCGCGGGGACGCCGGCGGTTGCGACCGCGCGGTCCGCCCCGACGCTGTCGGTGATCGTCATCACGAAGAACGAGGCAGCGCGCATCGCCCGCTGCCTCGGGTCAGTCGCCTGGGCCGACCAGCGGGTCGTCGTCGACTGCGGCAGTACCGACGCGACGCCGGCGCTGGCGGCGGACCTCGGCGCCGAGGTCGTCGTCACGCCCGACTGGCCGGGCTTCGGCCGGCAGAAGAACCGCGCGCTCGACCGCGCGCACGGCGACTGGGTGCTGTCGATCGACGCCGACGAGTGGGTGACGCCGGCGCTGGCCGCCGAGTTGCGTGGCGCGATCGACGCGGCCGCGACCGACGTCGTCGCGTTCGAGCTGCCGCGCTCGTCGCGCTACTGCGGCCGCGCGATGCGCCACGGCGGCTGGTGGCCCGATCCGGTGCTGCGCGTGTTCCGCCGCGGGCGCGCGCGCTTCAGCGACGACCGGGTGCACGAGCGCGTGGTCGTGGCCGCCCCCGGCGGGCGCGTGGTGCGCCTTGCGCAGCCGCTCGAGCACGACTCGTTTCGCACGCTCGACGAGGTGCTGGACAAGGTCAACCGCTACTCGACCGACAGCGCCGTGATGCTGCATGCGCGCGGTCGTCGCGGCAGCCTGCGTGCGGCGATCGGGCACGGCCTGTGGGCCTTCGTGCGCACGTGGATCGTGCGTCGCGGGTTTCTCGACGGTCGCGAGGGCTTCATGCTGGCGGTGTCGAACGCGGAGGGCGCGTACTACCGCTACCTGAAGCTCGCGCAGCTCGCGCGCCCCGACCGGTGAGCCCGGTCGCGGCATCGCGCGCCGCGTTCGCGCCCGCCGCGGCGGTGACGGTCGCCGCGATGGGGCGCGCGTCGGACGACGTGCCGACGGTGAGCGTCGTGGTCACCACGTACAACCGCCCGCCGGCGTTGCGCCGCGTGCTCGATGCGCTCGCGGCACAGGACACGCGCGACTTCGAGATCGTGATCGCCGACGACGGCTCGGGCGACGCCACGCGCGAAGCGATCACGGCGTGGGCGGCGACCGCGCCGGTGCCGGTGACGCACGTCTGGCACCCGGACACCGGCTTCCGGGTCGCCGCCATCCGCAACCGCGGTCTGGCGGTGGCGCGTGCGCCGTACGTGATCTTCCTCGACGGCGACTGCGTGCCGCCGACGTGGTTCGTCACCGCACATCGCGCGCTGGCCGAGCCCGGCTGGTTCCTCGCCGGCAATCGACTGCTGCTGTCGGCACGCTTCACCGCGCGGGTCGAGGCGCAGCAGCGACCGATCCATCGCGACGGCACGGCGACGTGGTTCGCCCGTCGCCTGGTCGGCCACATCAACCGCGTGCTGCCGCTGCTGCGCCGTCCCGATGGCGAGTGGCGCAAGCGCGCGGCGCACGCGTGGGCGCGCCCGAAGAGCTGCAACCTGTCCGGCTGGCGGGCCGACTTCGAGCGCGTCAACGGCTACGACGAACAGTACGAAGGCTGGGGTCGGGAAGACTCCGATCTCGTGATCCGCCTGATGCATGCCGGCGTGATGCAGAAGAGCGCGCGCTTCGCCGCGCCGGTGTTCCACCTGTGGCACCGCGAGGCCGACCGATCGAAGCTGCGCGACAACGACGCGCGCCTCGCGGCGCTGATGGCGTCGAAGCGGGTGCGCGCCGAGCGCGGGCTGGCCGAGGCGCGGTCCGGGGCTGCGGCGTCGCCGTGACCGTCACGCCGCCGCGCAGCGTGCTGGTCGTCTGCACGCGCCGCATCGGCGACGTGCTGCTGGTGACGCCGCTCGTGCGATCGCTCGCCCGCGCATGGCCCGAGGCCGCGATCGATCTGCTGGTGTTCCGCGGGACCGAGGGCATCGTGGCGGGCAACCCGGACGTGCGCCGCGTGCTGACGGTGCCCGAGCGCCCCGGGCGCCTCGAGCACCTGCGCTTCGCGCGGGCGCTGTGGCGTCGCTGGGATCTGGCGCTGTCGACGCTGACCGGCGACCGGCCGACGCTCTACGCGTGGCTCGCGGGGCGCCGATGCGCAGGCGAGTGGCTGGACGCCCCCGACCAGCGCTGGAAGCGTCGGCTGCTCGACGTGGCCGTGCCGTTCGACGCCGATGCGACACACACCGTGGCGATGCATCTCGCGCTGGCCGATGCGCTGGGCGTGCCGCGCGTCGCCGACGTGGTGGCCGGCTGGACGCCCGCGGACGCGCAGGCGATCGAGGCACTGCGCGCGCGCCACGCGCTCGTGCCTGGCGGCTATGCGGTCGTGCATCCGTCGCCGAAGTTCCGCTACAAGCAGTGGACCGACGCGGGCTGGGCCGCGCTCGTGCGTCATCTCGTGACGGCGCGCGGGCTGCGCGTCGCGCTGACCGGCAGCCCGGAGGCGGACGAGCGTGCGCTTGTCGCGCGCATCGCGTCCGCCACGGCGAGCGATGCCGTGGTCGACCTGTCGGGCGCGCTGTCGCTGTCGCAGACGACGGCGCTGATCGCAGGTGCCGCGCTCTACGTCGGGCCCGACACCGTGACCACGCATGCGGCTGCCGCGACCGGCGTGCCGACCGTGGCGCTGTTCGGCCCGAGCGACCCGGTGAAGTGGGGCCCGTGGCCGCGGGGCACCGCCGTGCCGCGCAGCCCGTGGCCGCGCGCGGGCAGCGGCGTGCGCGGCAACGTCGCGCTGGTGCAGGGCGAGATCCACGACGGTCGCCACTGCGTGCCGTGCCGCCTCGAGGGCTGCGAGCGCCACGTGGCGAGTGCGTCGGACTGTCTGGTGCAGCTGCCGGTGGAGCGGGTGATCGCCGCGGTGGAGGCGGTGATGCCGGTCCGTTGATCCATCGCAATTCGTGTTCGATTCGCGCTTTGACAGTGTCAAGAACGCATCTATATTGACACCGTCAATATCGCGCCGGGTGGTCCGGTGCGAGGCCTTCCAGGAGCGCGGTCATGGTCAGTGAATCGACGGGATACGGACGCGGCGCCGTTGTGCTGCGGCAAGGACGACGCACGCTGGCGCGTGCGAGGCGCAGGACGACCGGGCCGGAGGTCGCATGAGTACCGAGCGGTTCGACGCGATCGTGATCGGCTCCGGCATCGGCGGTCTCGCGTTCGCCAGCCTCGCGGCGCAGCTGCGTGGCTGGCGGGTCGCGGTGCTCGAGCGGCACTGGCGCGCGGGCGGCTTCACGCACGCCTTCGAGCGTGAGGGCTGGAGCTGGGACGTCGGCCTGCACTACGTCGGCGGGCTGGCGGCGGGCTCGCCCGGGCGCGGGATGATGGATCTGGTCACCGGCGGGGCCGTGCGCTGGGCGCCGTTTCCCTCCGGCTTCGATCAGCTGCACATCGGCGACACGCACTTCACGGTGCCGGGGGACGCGGCGCGCTTCGAGGCCGATCTCGTCGCCCGCTTCCCGCACGAGCGGGCGGGTCTGCGGCGATGGTTCGCGGCGGTGGACCACGTCGGTCGCGGGCTCGGGCCGGGCCTGTTCGCCGCGTCTGCGCGCCCGCCGTTGTCGTGGGTGCTCGATGCGGTCACCTGGCGTGCGCGCCGCGCCGCGCTGCAGACGACCCAGCAGGTGCTCGACGCGTGCTTCGGCGACCCTGTGCTGAAGGCGCTCCTCGCGGCGCGGTGGGGCGACTACGGCGCGGCGCCGTCCGACGGCGCCTTCGGCTTCCACGCGCTGGTCACCGGCAGCTACCACGACGGCGCGTGGTACCCGGTCGGTGGCGCATCGACGCTGGCCGCCGCGGTCACCCGCATCGTCGAGTCGCACGGCGGCGCCGTGCTGACCGGTCATGACGTTCGCGAGGTCGTCGTCGAGGACGGCCGCGCCGTCGGGGTCCGGGTGGTCGCGGACGGCGACGGCCCGGACGGACGTGTGCTGCGGGCACCGCGCGTGATCTCGGATACCGGGGCCGTCGACACGTACACGCGTCTGATCGACGGTGAGCGGCATGCGCCGCAGATGACGCGCCGCGTGCGCGCGCTGGCGGTGTCGCCGTCGGCGGTCACGATCTACCTCGGCCTGCTCGACGCGCCGACGGCGATCGGGCTCGACGGTGCCAACCATTGGATCACGGCACCGGGCATCGCGCCGGGGTCGGCGGCGCCGCTCGCGTCGATGCAGGCGGGCGACGCGCACACGCTGTTCGTGTCGTTCGCGTCGGCCAACGATCCGACGTGCACGCACCACACGGCGCAGATCGTGATGTTCGCCGACGGTCGAGCCTTCGATACGTGGGCGGCGCAGCCGTGGCAGCACCGCGACGAGGCCTACGAGACGCTGAAGGCGCAGATCGCTTGGAACACGGTCGATCGCGTCGATCGGGTGCTGCCCGGCTTCGCCGCGCTGGTGAAGCACACCGAGGTCTCGACGCCGTTGTCGGTGGCGCACTTCACCGGCCGTCCGGGCGGGGCGGTGTACGGGCTCGCGTGCACGCCCGCGCGGCTGCGTGCCCGCGTCGGCGCGACGACGCCGCTGCCGGGGCTGTGGCTGGCGGGCGCCGACGTCTGCTCGCCGGGCATCCAGGGCGCGCTGATGGGGGGCGTGTTCGCGGTTGCGGCGACCTTCGGTGCGCGCGGGTTTCCGGAGCTGATGGCCCGGGCACGCGACACCGCGCGCACCGGCGCACTGCAGGCCGTCTGACGCCGTACGCGGCCGCGCGGCGGGCCGGTCAGGCCACGGCGGCGACCGGCGCGGCGGGATCGAACTGCAGCCGGTGAAGCCGCGCGTACGCGCCGCCGGCCGCGAGCAGCTCCGCATGCCGGCCGATCTCGACGATGCGGCCGGCATCGAGCACGACGATGCGGTCCGCGTTCTGGATCGTCGACAAGCGGTGCGCGATCACCAGCGTCGTGCGCCCGCGCATCAACCGGTCGAGCGCGGCCTGCACGTGGCGCTCGGACTCGCTGTCGAGCGCGGAGGTCGCCTCGTCGAGGATCAGGATCGGCGCGTCCTTCAGGAACGCGCGGGCGATCGCGAGGCGCTGGCGCTGGCCGCCCGACAGGCGCACGCCGTCCTCGCCGATCACGGTCGCGAAGCCGTCCTGCATGTCGCGGATGAAGCCTGCCGCGAACGCGGCCTCGGCCGCTTGCTCGATCGCGGCCGGCGACGCGTCGCCGAGGCGCCCGTAGGCGATGTTCGCGGCGACGGTGTCGTTGAAGAGCGTGACGTCCTGCGACACGAACGCGATCTGCGCCCGCAGGCTGGCCAGCGTCCACTCGCCGATCGGCACGCCGTCGACGCGGATCGTGCCCGCCGCGGGCTCGTAGAAGCGCGGGATCAGGTTCGCGAGGGTCGACTTGCCGCTGCCGGAGGCGCCGACCAGCGCGACGGTCTCGCCCGGCGCGATCTGCAGCGAGATCGCGTCGAGCGCGGCGCGCGCGGCCCCGGGGTAGACCACGCGCACGGCGTCGAACGCGATGTCGCCGCGCAGCCGCGGCGCGACGCGGGTACCGGTGTCGGTCTCGCGCTGCGCATCGACGAGCGCGAACACGCTCTCGGCGGCGGCCAGTCCGCGCTGCAGCGTCTGCGACACGTTGGTCAGCCGCTTGAGCGGCGCCATCAGCATCAGCATCGCGCCGATGAAGCTCACGAAGCCGCCGACCGTGTTGCCGCCGTCGCGCGACTGCTCGAGCGCGAGCCAGAGGATCACCGCCACCGCGCTCGCGGCGACGAGCTGCGTGAGCGGCACCGTCGCGGCCGCCGCGACCGCGCTCTTCATGCCGTAGCGGCGCACCTTGTGCGCAGCCGCGTGCAGCCGAGCGGTCTCGTAGTCCTGGCCGTCGAACACCTTCACGACGCGCTGGTTGCCGATCGACTCCTCGAGCACGTGCGTGAGATCGCCCATCGAGCCCTGCTCGGCGCGCGCCATCGCGCGCATGCGCAGGCTGAAGCGGCGCGTGATGAAGACGATCGCGGGGGCGACGACCACCGTGACGAGCGTGAGCTGCCAGTTGGTCCACAGCAGGAAGGCGATCAGCCCGGCCACACCGAGACTGTCCTTGACCATCACGGTCAGTGCCTGGGTCGCGGCGCCGGTGACCTGCGCGGCGTCGTACGTGAACTTCGACACCAGCGTGCCGGTGGTGGTGTTGTCGTAGTCGCGCGCCGGCAGCCGCACGAGGGTGCCGAACATCGCCAGCCGCAGGTCCGCCACCACGCGCATCGCGGTGTAGTGGATGCAGGTGTCGCTCACGAACGAGCTCGTGCCGCGGATCGCGAACAGCCCGAGGATCAGCAGCGGTGCCCAGCGGATCAGCGTGCGGTCGCGGTCGACGAAGCCGCCGTCGAGCAACGGCTTGACCAGCGCCGGCAGCGCCGGCTCGGTCGCCGCGACGATCAGCATCATCAGCCCCGACAGCGCGAACACGCCGGCGTACGGCCGCACGTACGACAGCAGCCGCAGGTACAGCGCGACCGAGTCGGTGGCCGGCGGCGGCGCTGCCGCCGCGGCGGCTTCAGCCGGCGACGACACCGGCCTCGTGGGCCTGGCGGTCGGCGTGGTAGCTCGATCGCACCAGCGGGCCGCACGCGGCGTGGCGGAAGCCCATCGCGAGCGCCTCCTGCTCGAACTGCGCGAAGCGCTGCGGCGTCACGTAGCGCAGCACCGGCAGATGGCCGCCGGACGGCTGCAGGTACTGGCCGAGCGTCAGCATCGTGACGCCGTGGGCGCGCAGGTCGCGCATGACCTCGAGGATCTCGTCGTCGGTCTCGCCCAGACCCAGCATCAGGCCCGACTTGGTCGGGATGCCGGGATGACGTTCACCGAAGGCCTGCAGCAGCTTCAGCGAGTGCGCGTAGTCGGCCCCCGGGCGTGCCTGCCGGTACAGGCGCGGCACGGTCTCGAGGTTGTGGTTCATCACGTCGGGCGGTGCGGCCGACAGCGCGTCGAGCGCCTTGTCGAGGCGGCCGCGGAAGTCGGGGACCAGCACCTCGATGGTGATGTCGGGCGAGCGCTCGCGCGTGGCGCGGATGCAGTCGGCGAAATGGCTCGCACCGCCGTCGCGCAGGTCGTCGCGGTCGACGCTGGTGATGACGACGTAGCGCAGCGCCATCGCGCGGATCGTCTCGGCGAGATTGCGCGGCTCGTCGGCGTCGGGCGGTTTCGGCCGGCCGTGCGCGACATCGCAGAACGGACAGCGCCGCGTGCACAGGTCGCCCAGGATCATGAATGTCGCGGTGCCCTTGCCGAAGCACTCGCCGATGTTCGGGCACGACGCTTCCTCGCAGACGGTCACGAGGTTGTGACTGCGCAGGGCGGCCTTGACGGCCTGGAACTTCGGGCTCGCCGACACCTTCACGCGGATCCAGTCGGGCTTCTTCAGCGCCTCGACCGGCACGATGGGAATCGGGTTGCGGGCCGTCTTCGCGGCGCCGGTCTGCTTGATCGGGACGGGTGCGTTCATGCGGGAGGCGCGGCGGGCGGCGCGACGAGGCGGGCGGCCAGCCGATCGGCGAGCTGTTGCGAGAAGACGTCGAGGGTACCGCCGACCCCGAGGCGCGCGACGCTCGTCACCGCGAGGCCGCGATGCCCGCAGGGATCGATCGCGTCGAACGCCCGCAGGTCGCAGTCGACGTTCAGCGCGACGCCGTGATACGCGCAGCCGCGCCGCAGCTTCAGGCCCAGCGCGGCGATCTTGGCGCCGTCGACGTACACGCCCGGCCGCGCCGCATCCCCGGCGGCCGCGATCCCGTGCGCGGCCAGCACGTCGACGATCGCGGCTTCCAGCGTGCGCACGAGCGTGCGTACCGTCCAGCCCAGCCGTCGCAGGTCGACCAGGGTGTAGACGACGGCCTGACCCGGGCCGTGCCACGTCACCTGACCGCCGCGGTCGGTGCGCACGACCGGGGTGCCGGTGTCGACCCGCGGAAGATGCTCCGCGCGGCCGGCCACGCCGACGGTGTAGACAGGGGTGTGCTCGACGCGCCAGAGCTCGTCGGCGGTGGCGGGATCGCGTGCGTCGGTGAACGCGCGCATCGCGTCCCACACGGGGCCGAACGCCTGCGGGCCCGGCCACGCGACGATGCGCGGCGCGGGATGCAGCGCGACGGGCGCGACGGCGTTCAGAGCACCATCACCACGCCGGGCAGATCGCACAGTGCCCGGTACAGGCCGTCGAGCTGCTCGCGCGAGGTCGCGCGGATGGTGCACGTGAGGGACACGTAGCTGCGGCGGCTGCTCGCGCGCATCTCGATCGAGGCGGCGTCGAAGTCGGGCGCATGCGCGCGCACCGTCTCGGCGATCGACTGCGCGAGCCCCGGTGCCTGGCGACCCATCACCTTGATCGGGAAGTCGACCGGGTACTCGATGAGCGAGGGTGCGGCGGCGTCGGAGGTGGCGGGGCGGTCGGCGGTCATCGGGGCGGGCGGGATCGACGATCGGTCACTGGAACCACAGGCGGATGGTGTCCCAGAGGCGCACGAGCACGTTGGCCACCGTCACGCCCTCGAGGGCCACGACCGGATACTCGCCCAAGGTGCGGTCGTCGAGGGTCAATCGCAATGTCCCGACGGTCTCGCCGGCAGCGATCGGTGCGATCAGCGGTTGCCGGCTCGTGAGCGACGCCTTCAGCCGCGGCGCCGCGCCGCGCGGCACCGACAGCGCCAGGCCGTCCGGAAAGCCCGCCGGGACGGTGCGCGTCGCACCCTTCCACACCGCGAGCTGGCTGACCGGGCGCCCGGGCCCGAAGAGCGTCGCGCCGTCGAACCACTGGAAGCCGTAGTTGAGGAGCTTCTGGCTTTCCTGCGCGCGGCCGATCTCGGTCGGCGCGGCCATCACGACCGACAGCAGCCGGCGCCGGTCACGCTTCGCGGTGGCCACCAGGCACCAGCCGGCCTCGGGCGTGTGCCCGGTCTTCAGGCCGTCGACGAACGGGTCCATCCACAGCAGCTTGTTGCGGTTGGCCTGCGAGATGCCGTTCCACGTGAACTCGCGCTGCGAATAGATCGCGAAGCCTTGCGGGAAGTCGCGGATCAGCGTGGCGCCGAGGGTCGCGAGGTCGCGCGGCGTCGAGTAGTGCTGCGCGTCGTGCAGACCGGTCGCGTTGACGAAGTGCGTCGACGCGAGCCCCATGCGCGCGGCCTCGCGGTTCATGCGCTCGACGAAGCCGGCCTCGGTGCCGCCGATCAGCTCGGCCAGCGCGACCGCCGCATCGTTGCCGGACTGCACGATCAGACCGCGCAGCAACTGCTCCACCGTCACCGGCAGGCGCGGGTCGAGGAACATGCGCGAGCCGCTCTGGCGCACTGCGTTCTGCGACACGATCACCGTCTGGTCCTGCGTGATGCGCTTGTCGCGCAGCGCGTCGAACGTGAGCCAGGCGGTCATCAGCTTGGTGATCGACGCGGGCGGCATGCGCACGTCCGCGTCCTTCTCGACGAGCACCTGGCCGCTGTTCCAGTCGATCAGCACCCAGGCCCGGGCCGTCAGCACCGGCGGAGGCGGGATGCGCAAGGCGGCGGGCGCCTGCGCCCACGCGGACGCGACGACGAACGACAGCAGCAACGCGGACAGCAGACGGGCGAGACGGGACATCGAGCAGCGCGGACGGGAACGGTGGGGGCGCCGCGATCGCACACGCGGCCGCGGCGCCGGCACCATACCGGAACCGGTCGCCGTCTCGGCGGCCGATCTGCACTTCGTCCGCCTCACCGGAGCTTCGTCGATGACCTGCCTTCCCGTGTTCCCGCGTCGCCACGTCGCGCACCGCCTGCTGGGCGCCGCGCTGGTCGCGTGGGCGCTGTCGATTCCCGCCGCCCGCGCCGCCACCGGCGGGACCGCCGACGTGTCGCTGTCGGGCGTGTGGGTCCGCGCGACCGTGCCCGGGCAGCCCGTCGCCGCGGCGTACGGGTCGATCACCGGCCACCGCGATCTGAAGCTCGTGGCGGTGTCGAGCCCGCTCGCGAAGCGCGCCGAGGTGCACGAGATGTCGAGCGGCGGCGACATGATGCAGATGCGCGCGGTGCCGGCGCTCGTGCTCGCGAAGGGACGCACCGTGCTGCTCGCGCCCGGCGGCCTGCACGTGATGCTGACCGGCATCGGGGCACCGCTGAAGGTCGGCACGACGGTACCGCTCACCTTCACGTTCGAGCGCGGCCGCAACGACACCTTCGCCGTCACCGTGCAGGCGGCGGTGCGTAGTGGCGACACGCCGGCGCCGCCGCCCGCCGCGCCGACCGCGCGCGACCCGCTCGCCGATCGCCACTGAACCGCGCGCCGCGCGGCGTCGGAGGTCGCGCGCACGGCCCCTCTTGAAAGCGATCCGGGCCGATCCATTTTCGGTGCATCGGCTGCCTGCCAGCCCCGGACCGTCAAGGAGGATCCCTGCATGAACATCATCACCACCCGCTTCGCGCCTGTGACGCCGATCGACGCGGCGTTCGACGACTTCTTCCGCGGCTTCTTCGTGCGCCCGGTCACCGGCAGCCCGAGCGTCGAGGCGCGCAGCGCCTTCGCGATGGACGTGGTCGAGGACGAGCGCGGCTACACCGTGCACGCCGACCTACCCGGCGTGAAGAAGGAAGACATCCAGATCAGCATCGACGGCAACCGCGTCGAGATCGGCGCGACGGTGAAGCGCGAGCACGAGACGCGCGACGGCACGCGCGTGCTGAAGGTCGAGCGCGTGTCGGGCGCGGTCGGACGCACGTTCACGCTGGCGGCCGAACTCGACGCGGCGACCGCGCAGGCGAAGTACGAGAACGGCGTGCTCGAGCTGGTGCTGCCGAAGAAGGTCGCGCCCAGCGCGCGGCAGATCGCGATCCAGTGACGGCTCGAGCGTGAGCGGACCGGCGACGGTGTCGTCGCCGGTCCGTCGATCGGCCGGCCCCCCGCATCGGCCGGTCGCGCAGGGCGCCTCCCTCGGCGCCCGACCCTGCGCCGGTGCCTTCGGGTACCGGCGTCTTCTTTTCGGGGACGCCCGCGCGCGCGCCGGCCGCGCAGGCGCGCCGTGCCGCATACACTCGCGCGCTTCGTCGACCGACCGCCGTTCCGCACGCCATGACCGCTTCCGCCGCGTCCGCGCCGTCGCCGCTGTCCCCCGCCGACAAGGCGCAGGTGCTGGCCGAGGCGCTGCCGTACATCCGTCGGTTCCAGGACCGCACGATCGTCGTCAAGTACGGCGGTAACGCGATGACCGACCCGCTGCTCAAGGAGAGCTTCGCGCGCGACGTCGTGCTGCTGAAGCTCGTCGGCATGAATCCGGTGGTCGTGCACGGCGGCGGGCCGCAGATCGACGAAGTGCTCAAGCGCGTCGGCAAGCAGGGCACCTTCGTGCAGGGCATGCGCGTGACCGACGCCGAGACCATGGACATCGTCGAGATGGTCCTCGGCGGCGCGGTCAACAAGGAGATCGTCAACCTGATCAACCGCGCCGGCGGCAAGGCGGTCGGGCTGACCGGGCAGGACGGGGCGTTCATCCGCGCACGCAAGCTGCTGATGCCCAGCCGCGACGACCCCGAGCAGCTGCTCGACCTGGGGCAGGTGGGGGAGATCGTCGCGATCGACCCGTCGATCATCGCGTTCCTCGACAGCGGCGACTTCATCCCGGTCATCGCGCCGATCGGTGTCGGCGAGGACGGCGAGACCTACAACATCAATGCCGATGTCGTCGCTGGCAAGCTGGCCGAGATCCTCAAGGCCGAGAAGCTCGTGCTGCTCACCAACACGCCCGGCGTGCTCGACCGCGACGGCCAGCTGCTGACCGGTCTCACGCCGCGCCAGATCGACGAGCTGTTCGCCGACGGCACGCTCTACGGCGGCATGCTGCCGAAGATCGGCTCGGCCCTCGACGCGGCCCGCAGCGGCGTGAAGAGCGTGCACATCATCGACGGCCGCGTCGCGCATTCGCTGCTGCTGGAAGTGCTGACCGACCAGGGCATCGGCACCCTGATCAAGGCGCGATAGCGGCGTGCGCCTCGCGCCCTGCGCCCCCGGCGCGTCGCGGCCGTGGCCTCGATGAGTCCGACGGCCGCGGGCGGCCGCCGCGGCCCCGTTTGGATCTTCGATCTCGACGACACGCTGCACGACGCGACGACGCGGGTGTTCCCGCACATCAATCGCGCGATGACGGCTTACGTGATGCAGCACCTGGGCGTCGATCGCCCCGAAGCCGACCGGTTGCGCATCGGCTACTGGCATCGCTTCGGCGCGACGCTGATCGGGCTGGTGAAGCTGCACCAGGTCGACGCGACACACTTCCTGCGCCAGACGCACGACTTCCCGGACCTGCCCGGGCTGGTGCAGCGCACCCCGGCGCTGCGCCAGATCCTGCGACGGCTGCCGGGACGCAAGATCGTGTTCTCGAACTCGCCGATCCACTACTGCGAAGCCGTGCTCGATGCGCTGGGCATCGCCGACTGCTTCTGCTTCGAGGATCTGTTCACGATCGAGCGCACGGGCCTGCACCCGAAGCCCGATCCGATCGGCTTCCGGCGGCTGCTGAAGGCGCGGCGCCTCGATCCACGCCGCTGCGTGATGGTCGAGGACAACGTCGCCAACCTGCACACGGCCAAGCGCCTGCGCATGCGCACCGTGCTGGTCGGGCACACCGTGCGCAAGCCGCGCGGCGTCGATCTGGTGGTGCGATCGCCGCGGCAGCTCGCCAAGGCGCTGCGGCTGCACCGGCCGGTGGCCGCCCGCGGCGGGTGCTAGCTTCGCGGCGACCCGCCATCAGGACCCACGCGATGCCGCTCAAGCCCGGTGAACGCCGCCTGCAGATCCTGCAGGTGATCGCCTCGCTGCTCGAGGACCCGTCGGGCCCGCGCATCACCACTGCCCTGCTGGCCGAGAAGGTCGGCGTGACCGAGGCCGCGCTGTACCGGCACTTCGCCAGCAAGGCGCAGATGTTCGAGGGGCTGATCGAGTTCATCGAGCAGACCGTCTTCGGGCTGCTGAACCGCATCGTCGCCGAGCATCCCGGCGGACTCGACCAGGTCCGTGCGACGCTGCCGATGCTGCTGCGCTTCGCGGTGACCAACCCCGGCATGACCCGGGTGCTGATCGGCGACGCGCTGGTGCTCGAGAATCCGCGGCTGCAGGGGCGCATCAACCAGCTGCTCGATCGCGTCGAGATGCAGTTGCGCCAGTCGCTCAAGTTCGCGGTCACCGAAGGCGCGCTGCCCCCCGACACCGACACGACGGCGTACGCCAACGTGCTGCTCGCGTTCGTGACGGGCCGCTGGGTGCAGTTCGCGAAGAGCGGCTTTCGTCGCGACCCGATGGAGCACGCGCAGGCGCAGGTCGCGCTGCTGCTCTAGCGCGGTTGCGCCGACGGCCGTCGGCGCGAGGGGCTCAGGCGGCGCCGCAGACCGCCGGGGCGGATGCGACCGCAGGCGCGCGGCGCTCGACGGCGTCATCGCCGCAGACGGGACAGGCCGGGTCGCGGCGCACGCGCACGCTGCGCCATTGCATCGACAGCGCGTCGAGCAGCAGCAGCTGCCCGTCGAGCGTGCGACCGACCCGCGCGAGCACCTTCAGCGCCTCGGCGGCCTGCACCGCGCCGACGATGCCGACGACCGGGGCGAACACGCCCATCGTCGCGCAGCGCGCTTCCTCGACGGCGTCGGTCTCCGGGAACAGGCAGTGGTAGCAGGGGCCGGTCGCCGCCCGCCGATCGAACACCGCCACCTGACCGTCGAAGCGGATGCCGGCCCCGGACACGAGCGGCACGCCGTGGCGCACGCAGGCGCGGTTGACCGCGTGGCGCGTGGCGAAGTTGTCGCAGCAGTCGAGCACCACGTCGGCGTCGCGCACCAGCGCGTCGAGGCGCGCGTCGTCGACGCGCTCGGGCAGCGCGACGACATCGACGTCCGGATTCAGGCGCGCCAGTCCGTCGCGGGCGGACTCGACCTTGGGCCGGCCGACGCTCGCCATCGTGTGCAGGATCTGGCGCTGCAGATTGGTCAGGTCGACCGTGTCGGCGTCGCACAGCGTCAGGCGCCCGACGCCGCTGGCGGCGAGATACATCGCGACCGG
>JALORJ010000281.1 GCA_025459035.1 Burkholderiales bacterium | reverse complement strand
GCTGGCCGCGCTGGAAGCCGTGCCGATCCACGACCCGGCCGACAACGCGCTGGACGCGATCGACCGCGCCTGCGGCATCACCATCCTGTGGCTCGAGCCGCCGGTGCTCGAGCAGGGCAGCAAGACCGGCCGCTTCGCGAGCAGCCTCGAGCCGGCGCCGCCGCGCCCGCTGCAGGCGGTCAAGTTCGCGTGGGAGCGGCTGCGGCGCAAGTACCTGTACCAGCTGTGGCGCTGACGGCACCGCGGCGCACCGCGTGGGGCGACCGTGCGCTCGATGTCGCGCGCGGCGCCTTCGTCGCGGTGGGGGTGCTGGCGTGCGTGTCGACCGCGGCCACCAGCATCGCGGTGGGCGGGTTCGTCATCGCGTGGCTCGCGTCGGGTCGCGGGGCCGCGCTGCTGCAGGCCGCGTGGGCGCGACCCGACGTGCGCGCGCTCGCGCTGTTCGTCGCATGGACGGGCGTCGGTGTCGCATACAGCGCCGGCAGCACGCACGCCGCGTGGCAGGGGCTGTGGAGCTGGCACAAGCTGTGGCTCGTGCCGCTGGCGCTGCCGCTATTCGACGCCGCCCGCTGGCGTGTGCGCTTCGCCCGCGCGATGCTGTGGACCGCCGCGATCGTGCTCGTGCTGTCGGCGGCGGGCGCGCTGCTCGGCTGGCCGGTCCGCGCGTCGAACCCGGCCGGCGTCGTGCTGCAGAACTACGCGGCGCAGTCGCAGTTCCTGTGCGTCGCGCTGCTGCTGGCGGCGTGGCGTGCAGGGCTCGCGACGACCGGTGCAGGCCATGAAGCGCCGACCGCATCCCCGCGCGTGCGGCAGGCTAGCGCGGTGCTGGGCGCGGCCTGCATCGTCGGCGTCCTCGCGCTGCCGGGCCGCAGCGGCTGGATCGCGCTGATGGTGGCCGCCGCGGCGATCGCGCTGCGCGCACTGACGCGGCGCGGCCGGCCGTGGATCGCGGCACTGGCCGCGCTGGGCGCCGTGGCCGTGCTGGTCGCGGCCGTGGCGATCGAGCCGCATGCGCGCGCGCGCGCCACGCTGGCGTGGGACGAGTGGACGCACGCCGCCGACAGCCCGGTGCTGACGTCGCTCGGCATCCGCCGCGTGTTCTGGACAGAGACCGCGGCGCTCGTCGCCGAGCGCCCGCTCCTCGGCGCGGGGACCGGCGGGCTGCGCACGGTCTACGCCGAGCGCATCGCGACGCGCTACCCGGAAGGTGACTGGCGTGCCGAGCCCGCGGCCGATCCGCACAGCCTGTATCTGCTGATCGCCGCGGAGAACGGCATCGTCGGACTCGCGCTGTTCGCGTTGTGGGTCGCGGTCACGCTGCGCGTCGCGCGGCATCGGTCCCCCGACGGCTTCATCGCCGCCGCGGTGCTGGTGATGTGGTGCGTGACCAGCCTCGCCAATTCGCACTTCCGCACCTTCGCCGAAGGGCATCTGCTGGCGGCCGTGCTGGGGGTCATGCTGGCCGGCCGGCGCGCGTGAGCCTCACGCGACAAGAGCACTGACCGCGCGTGGTCGGCCGATTGCGCGCGCAGCGCATCGGTCGCAGGTCGTGCCTGCGGGTGTCGTGATCGATCCGCCACGGCCCCGAAAACGACACGGGCGCCCGAAGGCGCCCGTGCGTGCTGCGATGTCCGACGTCACGCGGGCCGAGCGGCCCGCATCACGATCAGAACGAGTGCTGCAGACCGACCACGAAGCTGGACGTCTTGCCGCCCAGGCCGTTGCCGGCGTACACGCGCTGGAAGGTCTTGCCACCCGACGAAGCACCGTCGAAGGTCCCGCCGACGTTCGTGCCCTTCAGGTCCTGCGCCATGATGAACGACGCGCCGAGGTTGCCCGTGGGCAGCGCGTAGCTGACCGGGATCCAGAACGCGTTGCGCTTCAGTTCCGACAGGCCAGCGGTCACACCGTCGGTCTTGTACTTGAGGCTCTCGAACCAGAAACCGGCCTTCAGGTCACCGAACTTCACGCCACCACCGACCAGGAAGACGTTGTCCGTCGAACCCGCACCGCCGGTCTGCGCACCACCGAGCGCCGCGGCCATCGGCAGCGCGCCGTTGGCGTTGCGACGGCTCTGATACGCGGCACCGAGGTAGAACGGCATGTCGGCCGGCTTGAAGTCGATGCTGCCGCCGAATTCCGTCACGTCGCTGTTGGGGGCGGCCGTCTTGGCGCTTTCCGTCATCCAGCTCAGGCGACCCGAGAAGCCATTGATGTCGGGCGACGTGTAGTGCACGCCGGTGCCGGTGCGGAAGAACGCGTGCGCGGTGTTGCCGGCGCCGCCGTTCAGATACAGGCCCTGACCGCCGGCCTGACCCATGATCGCGAACGGGCCGTACCAGATGGCGCCGCCGTTCGGATCGTTCAGGATCATCGTCCAGGTGTACGGGCTGAAGTTGCGGCCCAGTTCCAGCGTGCCCCAGCCACCGCCGATGCTGGCGCCGTAGCGGAACGCCGTCAGGCCCGAGCTGCCTTGGGCGCCGGTGTTGTTGTAGTCAGGGAACGTACCGTCCGAGCCCCGCAGCTGGACGAAGGCGCCGGCGGTCATGCCGTTGCCGAGATCTTCCGTGCTGGTGATCGAGAAGCGGCTCGACGCATCCTGGAAGCCAAGCGAGCTCACGCCTTGTGCGCCGGCCACGGTGCCACCGAGGGCGCCGGTCGCGGCAGCGGTCGTGTCGCTGCGGCTGGAGTTGATCAACGGGGCGATGACACCGGCGATGGTCACGTCGGCGAAGGCCGGGGCCGAGATCGCGCTCAGCACTGCAACGGCGAGAAGCTTCTGCTTCATCTGTGTTCTCTCCTGATCGGTTGAGGATGGGATCGGCTCTCGAGTGGCCGACCCTCGCCCGCACGCCATCACCCGCGGGCGACGACGACACGAACCACCCCTTTCGAGGTGGCCGGAGTGTCCGAGCGCCGTCGCGGCCCGCGCAACCCTTCCCGCCGCGTTTCGTGCAACTTTTCTCGAAACTGTTGCAGTTGTGCAACACATCGCGTTGCCCTGCAGGCCCCGGAGAGTCGTTGCGAGGATCGGCGCCAGCAGAACCGCTTGGCACTCGAACCTCATGTGCTTTCTCAGGATCGACCGCCGGCTCGCCCACGCCGGCGCAACACGGCCGACCGGACGGTTCAGACGCCGAACAGCGCCGTCAGCGCCGCGCCGGGGTCGGGCGCGCGCATGAACGCCTCGCCGACCAGGAAGGCGTGCACGCCGGCCGCGCGCATGCGGGCGACGTCGGCCGCCGTGTGGATCGCGCTCTCGGTGATCACCCGCCGGTCGGGGGGGATGTGCGGCAGCAGCGCGAGCGTCGTGTCGAGCGTGGTCTCGAAGGTGCGCAGGTTGCGGTTGTTGATGCCCAGCAGCGGCGTGCGCAGCGTCAGTGCGTGTTCGAGTTCGGCGGCGTCGTGCACCTCGACCAGCACCTGCAGCCCGGCCTCGACGGCGGCGTGCTCCAGCTCGACCAGCTGCGTGGGCGCCAGCGCGGCGACGATCAGCAGCACGCAGTCGGCGCCCATCGCGCGTGCCTCGAGCACCTGCCACGGGTCGACGATGAAGTCCTTGCGGATCACCGGCAGGGCGCAGGCCGCCCGAGCGGCGACCAGAAAGGCGGGGTCGCCCTGGAAGAACTCGCGATCGGTCAGCACGGACAGGCACGCGGCGCCGTGCGCGGCATAGCTGCGCGCGATCGCCGGCGGGTCGAAGTGCTCGCGCAGCACGCCCTTGCTCGGGCTCGCCTTCTTGATCTCGGCGATCACCGCGGCGCCGCCGGCGTCGATGCGTGCGCGCATCGCGCCGGCGAAGTCGCGCGCGGGCGGCTGCGCCTTCGCGAGCGCCGCGAGATCTGCCCACGACCGCGCGGCCTGCGCCTCGGCGATCTCGCGCGCCTTGACCGCGAGGATGCGGTCGAGGATGTCCGCGCGGGCGGTCGGATCGGTCGTGCTCATGCGGCGAGCGCCTGCGTGCGTGCAGCGAAGCTCTCCAGCTTGCGTCGCGCCGCACCGCTGGCGATGGTCGCGAACGCGAGCGCGATGCCGTCGCGGTGGCTGGCGGCCCGGCCCGCCGCGTACAGCGCGGCGCCGGCGTTGAGCGCGACGATGTCCTGCGCGGCACCGGGCACGCCGTCCAGCGCCTGCAGCACCAGCGCCTTCGACGCCTGCGCGTCGTCGGCCCGCAGCGCGGTGCGCGAGACCTCGGCCAGTCCGAAGTCGGCCGGGCGCACGACGTACTCGCGCACTTCGCCGTCGACCAGTTCGCCGACCAGCGTCTCGCCCGACAGCGACAGCTCGTCGAGGCCGTCCATGCCGTGCACGACCAGCACGTGGCGGCTGCCAAGGCGCTGCAGCACGCGCACGAGGATGCCGACCAGATCGGGATGGAAGACGCCCAGCACCTGATTGGGGGCTCCGGCCGGGTTGGTCAGCGGGCCGAGGATGTTGAACAGCGTGCGCACGCCCAGCTCGCGCCGCACCGGCGCGGCGTGCTTCATCGCGCCGTGATGGTTCGGCGCGAACATGAAGCCCAGCCCTTCGGTGTCGATGCACTGCGCGATGGCCGCGGGCGACAACGACAGATTCACGCCGAGCGCCTCGAGCACATCGGCGCTGCCGGAGCGGCTCGACACCGACCGCCCGCCGTGCTTCGCGACCCGGCCACCGGCCGCCGCGACGACGAAGGCCGCAGCCGTCGAGATATTGAAGGTGTGCGCGCCGTCGCCGCCGGTGCCGCAGGTGTCGACCAGATGCGTCGGGTCGGCGACCTCGACGCGGGTCGCGAACTCGCGCTGCACCGTCGCCGCTGCGGCGATCTCGCCCAGCGTCTCCTTCTTCACGCGCAGACCGAGCAGGATGGCCGAGATCAGCACCGGCGACACCTCGCCGCGCATGATCTGGCGCATCAGGTCGAGCATCTCCTCGTGGAAGATCTCGCGGTGCTCGATCACGCGCGCCAGCGCCTGGTGCGGGGTCATGCGCTCTCCCGGATCCGGCGGCCGCGGTGGGTCGTGTGCGCCGCCATGTCAGCGCCGCTCGACGAAGTTGCGCAGCAGCGCATGGCCGTGCTCGGTGAGGATCGACTCGGGGTGGAACTGCACGCCCTCGACCGGCTCGGTGCGATGACGCAGACCCATGATCTCGCCATCGTCGCTCTCGGCCGTGATCTCGAGCATCGGCGGCAACGTGTCGCGCGCGACCACCAGCGAGTGATAGCGCGTGGCAGTGAACGGGCTGGGCAGACCGCGGAACACGCCCTCGCCGTGGTGCGTGATCGGCGAGGTCTTGCCGTGCATCAGCCGCTTCGCGTGCACGACGTCGCCGCCGAAGGCCTCGCCGATCGACTGGTGCCCCAGACACACGCCGAGGATCGGGATGCGCCCCGCGTAGCGCCGGATCACCGGCACCGAGATGCCGGCTTCCTTCGGACTGCACGGCCCGGGCGAGATCACGATGCGGTCGGGCGCGAGCGTCGCGATGTCCTCGACGTCGATCTCGTCGTTGCGCACGACGCGCACCGTCTCGCCCAGCTCGCCGAAGTACTGCACGAGGTTGAAGGTGAAGCTGTCGTAGTTGTCGATCATCAGCAGCATGGTCGTCGCCCCGCGGTCAGAGCGTGCCGGCGGCGAAGAGCCCCGCCTGTGCCATCTCGGCGGCGCGCAGCACCGCGCGCGCCTTGTTGACCGTCTCGGTCCACTCGTTCGCCGGCACCGAGTC
>JALORJ010000280.1 GCA_025459035.1 Burkholderiales bacterium | reverse complement strand
CCTGTCCGGGCGCACGCTGTCGGGGCAGACGACGGCCGCGTTCTGGAACTCGATCCGCCACGGCCACCTGTTCGCGGTCGGCCTGAACTGCGCGCTCGGCGCGAAGGAGCTGCGCCCGTACATCGAGGAACTGGCGCGGCTGTCCGACTGCTACGTGAGCATCCATCCAAACGCCGGGTTGCCGAACGCGTTCGGCGAGTACGACGAGACGCCCGACTTCACGTCGTCGCTGCTGCGCGAGTTCGCCGCGAGCGGCTTCCTCAACATCGCGGGCGGCTGCTGCGGCACCACGCCGGCGCACATCCGCCGCATCGCCGAGGTCGTCGCGACCCTGCCGCCGCGCGTGCCGCCGACGCTCGAACCGAAGCTGCGCCTGTCGGGCCTCGAGCCGCTCGAGATCGGCGACGACGCGCTGTTCGTCAACGTCGGCGAGCGCACCAACGTGACCGGCTCGAAGGCATTCGCGCGGCTGATCCTCAACGGCCAGTACGCCGAGGCGCTGGCCGTCGGCCGTCAGCAGGTCGAGAACGGCGCGCAGGTCATCGACGTGAACATGGACGAGGCGATGCTCGACTCGAAGGCGGCGATGACCACCTTCCTGCGCATGGTCGCGTCCGAGCCCGACATCTCGCGCGTCCCGGTGATGGTCGACAGCTCGAAGTGGGAGGTCATCGAGGCCGGGCTGCAGTGCCTGCAGGGCAAGGGCATCGTCAACTCGATCAGCCTGAAGGAAGGCGAGGAGAAGTTCCTCGAGCAGGCGCGTCTGGTGCGCCGCTACGGCGCCGCCGCGATCGTGATGGCCTTCGACGAGCAGGGCCAGGCCGACAGCCTCGAGCGCCGCATCGAGATCTGCACGCGGGCCTACCGGCTGCTGGTCGACCGTGTCGGCTTCCCGCCCGAGGACATCATCTTCGACCCGAACATCTTCGCGGTCGCGACGGGCATCGAGGAGCACGCGACCTACGGCATCGACTTCATCGAGGCCACGCGCCGCATCCGCGCCGAGCTGCCGTACGCGAAGGTGAGCGGCGGCGTGTCGAACGTGTCGTTCTCGTTCCGCGGCAACGACGCCGTGCGCGAGGCGATCCACACCGCGTTCCTGTACCACGCGGTGCGGGCCGGCATGACGATGGGCATCGTCAACGCGGGCCAGCTCGGGGTCTACGCCGACATCCCGCCCGAGCTGCTGGAGCGGGTCGAGGACGTGCTGCTGAACCGCCGCCCCGACGCGACCGAGCGGCTGGTGAGCTTCGCCGAGACGGTGAAGGGCGGCGCGCGCACGCAGACCGAGGACCTCGCCTGGCGCGACGCGCCGGTGAAGCAGCGCCTCACGCACGCGCTGGTCAAGGGCATCAACCAGTGGATCGTCGAGGACACCGAGGAGGCACGCCAGCAGTACGCGCGGCCGATCGAGGTCATCGAAGGTCCGCTGATGGACGGCATGAACGTCGTCGGCGACCTGTTCGGCAGCGGCAAGATGTTCCTGCCGCAGGTGGTCAAGTCGGCGCGCGTGATGAAGGAAGCCGTCGCGCACCTGATCCCGTACATCGAGGAAGAGAAGCGCCGCACCGGCGACACCGGCAAGGCCAAGGGCCGCATCGTGCTGGCGACCGTCAAGGGCGACGTGCACGACATCGGCAAGAACATCGTCGCGGTCGTGCTCCAGTGCAACAACTTCGAGGTCGTCAACATGGGCGTGATGCAGCCCGCGGAGAAGATCCTCGCCACCGCCCGCGAGGTCGGCGCCGACATCATCGGCCTGTCGGGCCTGATCACGCCGTCGCTGGAAGAGATGGCGCACGTCGCGAAGGAGATGGAGCGCCAGGGCTTCGACATCCCGCTGCTGATCGGTGGCGCGACGACGTCGCGCGTGCACACCGCGGTCAAGATCGAACCGGGCTACCACGGCCCGACGATCTGGGTGCCCGACGCGTCGCGCAGCGTCGGCGTGTGCACGAGCCTGATCTCGCCGGAGCAGCGCACGGCCTACGTCGAGAAGGTCAAGGCCGAGGCCGCGCGCACGCGCGAGCAGCACAAGGGCAAGAAGGGCCAGGGCCCGCATCACTCGATCGCGCAGGCGCGCGCTCACGGGCTCGCGACCGACTGGAGCACCTACCGTCCGCCGGCGCCGAAGCAGCCCGGCGTGCACGTCTTCGACCGCTATTCGCTGGCCGAACTGGCCGAGTGGATCGACTGGACGCCGTTCTTCCAGACGTGGGAGCTCGCGGGGCGCTTCCCGGCGATCCTCGACGACCCGGTCGTCGGCGAGGCCGCGCGCAACCTGTACCGCGACGCGCGCGAGATGCTCGACCGCATCGTGCGCGAGGAATGGCTCGCCGCACGCGCGGTGATCGGCCTGTTCCCCGCGGCGCGCGTCAACGGCGACGACATCGACGTCTATCACGATGCCGCCCGCACGCAGCTCGCGACGACCTTCAGCTGCCTGCGCCAACAGATGGTCAAGCCGGCCGACCGCGCCAACCTGTCGCTCGCCGACTTCGTCGCCCCGCGCGAGGCCGGCGTCGACGACTGGATCGGCGCCTTCGCGGTCACCAGCGGCATCGGCATCGACGCGCGCGTGGCGGCCTACGAGGCGAAGCACGACGACTACAACGCGATCCTGCTCAAGGCGCTGGCCGACCGCCTCGCCGAAGCCTTCGCCGAGCGCATGCATGCGCGCGTGCGGCGCGAGTTCTGGGGCTACGCGCACGACGAGCAGCTCGACGTCGAGGCGGTGATCGACGAGAAGTACCGCGGCATCCGCCCGGCGCCCGGCTACCCGGCCTGCCCCGACCACACCGAGAAGGGCAAGCTGTTCGCGCTGCTCGACGTGCCGCGCAACGCGGGCATCACGCTCACCGAGAGCTACGCGATGCTGCCGACGGCGGCGGTGAGCGGTCTGTACTTCTCGCACCCCGATGCGCACTACTTCGCGACCGGACGCATCGATCGCGACCAGGTCGAGGAGTACGCGGCGCGCAAGGGCATGACGCTGACCGAGGTCGAGCGCTGGCTCGCCCCCGTGCTCGCGTACGAGACCGCCTGAGCGGCCGGCGCTTCCGGTAGTTTCGAGGCGTCCGTCGTCGCCCGAGGCCTGCCATGCGTGCGTTGCGTTGTCTGTCGCTGTTCGCGGCGCTGTCGGCGTCGTGCGCGAGCGCCCCGGCGCACGCCGGTCTCGACGATGCGCCCGCGGGCGGCGTCGCCGGCCCGCGCGTGCATCGCTACTTCGTCGGCATCGACCCCGACCTGCGCATCCTCAAGGTGCGCGCGTGCTTCTCGGGGACGCCGCCGGAGCAGCTGGTGGTGCAGTCGCTCGACGCACCGCTCGCGTTCGTCGAAGGCAAGGTGACCGTCGGGGCGCGCGCGCTGCAGCCCAACGGCACCGAGATGCGGCTCAAGGGTGTGGGCGACAACGGCTGCATCGACTACACCGTCAACGTCGCATCGCGGATGCAGCACGACCATTCCGGCAACAGCTCGCGCCGGGTCGGGCGCGACGCGTTCACCGAGGTCGGGCTGTGGTTCTGGCGCCCGGCCGAGGTGCCGGCCGATGTCGAGATCGAGGTGAGCTTCGGTCTGCCCGACGGCGTGTCGGTGTCGACGCCGTGGCAGCCCGTCGCGCCGCTCGACGGCAAGCCGACCTTCCGCGTCGGACACGGCGCCTACGACCGGCCCGCGGCGGTGGCGTTCGGCCGCTTCGCCGAACGGCCGGTACCGGTGCCGGGGGCCACGCTGCGGCTCGCGATCCTCGACGGCAACCCACCGGCCGATGCGGCGGCGATGGAGCGCTGGATCGCCGATGCCGCGCAGTCGGTCGCGGCCATCTACGGCCGCTTCCCGGTGCCGAACCCGCAGGTGCTGGTGCTGCCGGGGGCCCGCGCGTCGGAGCCCACGCCGTGGGCTTACGTGGTCCGCGGCGGCCAGGCGGCGGCGCACTTCTCGATCAACCAGCGCCGTCCGCTGCGCGAGTTCGTCGAGGACTGGACGGCAC
>JALORJ010000279.1 GCA_025459035.1 Burkholderiales bacterium | reverse complement strand
GTCAACGCGCGCATCGCCGCCGGGGAGCTGATTGCCGAAGTCGCGATTCCCGGAGAGCGTGAACACATCCACGTTCGATGCGGGGCCGAAGAGTGTGTTGTGATGCGTCACCAGCTGCTTGTAGAGCGCGTACGCGTAGGTCTGCTGCGGGATCGTCCCGTTGTTGATCGCGCGCGCCGCCACGAGGTCGGCGGGGTGCTGGCTGATGTTCTGCTCGACGATGAACCGACGCGGCGGCTCCGGCGCGGTGACGGAGTCTGCATCGCGCGCCTGCAGCCCGATCATGCAGGCGAGACCGTCGGCGACGTTGGCGCGGATGACGACGTTCTCCATGCGGATCTGGAGCGGGTCGCTCCCGTTCGCCGCCAGCTTGAAGGTGATGTAGTGCTGGAAGGTGAGGGTCGTCCCGGTCGCGAAGTCGTTGCCCTCGACCAGCACCCGGTCGCCGTACTTCAGCTCCAGGTGCGTCTTGACCGAGAAGCCCCGCTGCAGCGATGACCGGAACTGGTTGTCGATCACCATGATGTCGACCGGCACCTCGGATGCCAGCGTGAGCGGGCTCCCGCCGACGATGATGCACTCCGCCTCGTGCTCCGCGCTGAAGAAGTTGTTCTCGATCAGCAGCGGACCGAAGTCTCGGAAGAAGAGGCAGTGCGAATCGACGTTGGTGGCGTTCGTGCCGATCTCGATGAACGAGCATCCGATGACCGCCATGAAGCGGCCCCACATCACCGCCCCGCGATGGAGCGCTGTGGGCGTGCTCCGCCCGTCGACAAGGCAGCGGTCCAGAATGATCCACTGCGAATCGCTCTGCCACGCGGAGCCGTCGGCGAACTGGTTCTTGGTGACGGTACCGAGGAGCGCCCCCATGCTGGCGCGCCGGCTTGCCGCGAACGACCCGGACAGCACGGCGCGCGCGCCGATGATGCGGATGAAGCTCGCGCCGTTGGCGGCCTCGATCCCTGCCGGCAGCCAGTCGTCGCCACGGTTGTCGCTGTCACGCGTGCGCACGGTGAAGCAGTTCGCGACATGTGCGAGCCCAGCGCGGGCGCCGGCCGCGACCGGGAATGGGTTGCCGGCGGCGTCGACCGCTTCGATCACCAGCCACGCGCGCGCGGCCTGCCGCGTCGGCTGGTTCGGGACTGTGAACTGGTTGACGATCGTGCCCGCCAGCACGCGCAGCCGACCGCCAGTGGATGCGGCCGTGGCGATCGCGGTCGTCAGGGCGAGCGTGTTGCTCGCGATCGTCGTGTCGTCGGTGCCGAGCGCGCCGATGATCCCGCCGAGATTCGCTGCGGTCGCCCATGTGAGGCTGAAACTGCGTGTCGCGTAGCGCCCGGTGCTGGCGTTGTAGCCGCCGGCGATGCTGCCGACCACGGTTCCGCTGTTGTCGTAGAGGAAGGGGAGCGTCGCTGCCATCCCCGTGAGACCGCCCAGCGTCGGGTTGCTCGCACGGTTGTAGCGGTAGGCGTCGGCGTACTGGCCGGCGATCTCGACGCTGAACAGGGTCGACACCGTCCCGGCAGCGGTGGTGACCGAGACGAGACCCGTGACCGCGCCGGCCGGCACGGTCACGACCAGCGACGTCGCGGTGTTGCTCGTCACGGCCGCGATCTCGGCGGGCGCGAACAGCACGGTGGCGCCAGCGAGGTTCGTGCCGGTGATCGTCACGGTCGCGCCGCGCGGCCCACTCGGCGGTGCGACGGCCGTGATGGTCGGCGGCGGCGCGGGCGTGGCGCGCGGACGCCGCCGGCTGGCAGCCCAGAGTGACGCGGTCACGGCCACACCCCCCACCCGAGGGTGACGGCCGGCCCGCAGCGGAGCGCCACGCCCTCGACCACGCACGCCGCACCCGCGACGACACGCGGCAGCCACGTGCGGCGCCGGAGCGCTGCGCGCGCCGCGTCCCGCTCGGCGAGCACCGGAGACACCGCCACGCGCACCGCCGTCGCGACCCGCGCCGGCACGGCCGCGAGCAGCGTGTCCCGCGCCGCGACCTGCGCGCGCGCGTCCGCCACCAGCGTGCGCGCCGAATCCGCCGCGCGACCGCACGCGAGCGCGAGCTTGTCGCACGTCGCGAGCGCCGCCGCGACCTCCACCGTGTCCGTCAGCCGCACCGTGCGCACCACCTCACGCACGCGGCCGGCCTGCGCGCGGAGCGCCTCGGCCTCGACGATCCAGCGCGCCTCACGCACGCGGATCGAGTCGGCGGCACGCGTGAGCGCCTGCACCGTGTCCGCCAGCCGCACCGAGTCGGTCGCGGCGGCGACGCGCGCCGTGCCCTCGACCTGCGCGACGCGCCGCGCGCCAGCGGCGTAGCCGAGCAGGGCGGCACCGGCGACGAGGATCGCGAGCAGCGCGAGTTGCATTCGCGCCGGCCACCTCATGGCTGCGCTCCCGGCAGTGCCAGCACGGCGGCGACCCGCGCCGGGTCCAGCAGCGGCGTGCCCTCGTACTGCACCGTCGTCAGGTACTGAACGCCGGCGATCGTGCGCGGGTCGGTGAGCCGGATGCGGTTGTCGGTCACGGCGCGCAGGTCGGCGTCCAACTGCCGCAGCCGGACGCGCACCAGCGGCGTCGGATGGAGCTCCATCGCGAGATAGATGCGATCGCGCTCCGCCTGCGTGAACCGCACGGTGGTGAAGTCGAGCACGGAAATGCTCTCGTCGCCGCGTGCTACCCACATCCGCTGCACCGGCGACCAGTCGTGCCGGTCCGGGTCGGGCAGGACCTCGTACGGCACCGCGCCGTACTCGCTGGTCTGGTAGAGCGGCGAGAGCGGCCCGACGACGTTCGCGACGAATGCGCCCGTGTCCTGCCGGTGGACGGTGTAGTACATCAGGCCCCCTCGTGCGAGGCGGCGACCGCCGCGTTCCGGCGGCGCCACGCGTGGTAGTAGGTGTCGGCATCGACGCGCTCGGCCCGTGCGGCGAGCAGGGCGCGATGCGCGCGCAACTCGTCGGCGAGCAGCGACGCCGCGCCGGGCGGGATCGCCACCGCCGCCGGCGCCTGCCGCGCGAGCGCGGTTGTCAGCACGTCGAGCGCGTCCATCAGCGGAGTGCCGCGGCGACCGCGCGCCGGATCGGATCCAGGTGCAGGCTCGCGCACAGCGGCTTGCCGCGATCGTGATCCGAGTGCTGCGTGATCACCGGCACGTCGCGCCGCTGCCAGCGGAACGTGCCCTGCGGATCCCAGCCGTGCGCGCGGCAGAGCGACGCCAGCTCCGCGACGAGGCTATACGCCTGCTTGGCCGTGAGGTACGGCTGCACCGTGTACGACGCGGGCGCGCGTGTCGCGCCATCCGGCACGAATCCCGGCGTGCCGACGCAGCAGATCCCGATCGTCGCGCGGTTCATGCCGCCGGCCGCGCAGTGCGCGCCGACGACCGTGTCCGCACGACCGCGCTCCACGAGACCGTCCGTCGCGACGTCGTACGGATCGCGCGCGCGGCGCACGCCGTTGCGGACAACGCGGCCGTAGCCGATCCCGTCGAACCCGCGCGCACGGTGCCACGCGGCGATTTCGCGCGCGTCGCCAAACCGCGACGCCGTGCAGTGGAGGACCACACCGTACGGCCGGAACGCGCTCACGTGTTCGGCCCCGGGTCGCCCATGCCGCCGTTGCGGTAGGGCTGTGCCTTCGCGCGATCCTTCGCCGCGCCCGCGTGGAACACGTGCGCGAGCGCCGACGCGGCGAGACCCTGCAGGAGCTCGTCCGAGGGCGCGAGCGCGAGCGCCGGGTCGACCGCGTGCCCGACGGCGTTGCCGAGCCACACGAGCGCGAACGCGAGCAGGATCGCAATCCCCTGCTTGGCCAGCGCGGGCGCGGTGTCGAGCGAACCGGAGGCGCGAGGGCGAGCAGGGCGAGGGTGAGCGAGGACATCCGGTTACTCCTTGCGCGCGGCGGCGCGCTCGTAGAGGTAGTCGTTCAGCCGGTTCACCCCGGCCTTGATCTCGCGCATGTCGTCGCGCAGGCGGTCGAACTCCTGCGTCGTCGCGCGCTTCGCGATCTCGTCTGCCAGGTGCGTCTGGTTGCGCTTCACGTGATCGAGATCGTTGGTCATGCTGCCATAGAGCGCTCCCGCGGTGAGGATGGTGATGACGCCGCCGACCGAGAGCACGATCGACAGGCGCGCGTTCTTCGGATCGCTGTGCACGGTGATGTCATGATTGGCCACGGTCAGCCCCAGAGGAATTGCGCGCCGGTGAACTCACTGGTGAGCGTCACGCCGTTCACGGCCACGCTGACCGTCATCACCACTTCCGCGTTGAACTGCCCGTTCGCGTCGATGTAGGCCGCGTTGATCGTGACCCCGGTCGGACCGCCGGTGATCGTCTGCGGCGTGTTCGGCGCGCCGATCGGCACGCCCTGGCCGGTCGAGCGCACGCGGTAGGTCACCGTGATCGTCGGCGCCGCGGCGGCGATGTCGCTGCGAAAGCCGTAGCCGACCTCGATCACGCTGGTGCTGTAGTTCGCGAGCGCGCCTAGGCCGAGAAAGATCGGATCGCCGTTGCCGGCGCCCTCGCCACTCAGGCGCACCGGCGTGCTCCACGTGCCGATCAGCGCACCGGCGGCCGTCTTCTCGCCGCGGATGAACCACAGCGGCTCGGTGCCCGCCGGCGGCGCGTCGTCCCACCCCGCCGGCGTGTTCCCGGTCGGCGTCGCGGGCTGCGACGCGGCGCGCCGGAAGCGGAAGTCGAAGTAGTTGCCCGGTGCCCCTGGCGTGCCAGGCGTGCCGGGATCACCGTCCGCGCCCGGCGGGCCCTGCTCGCCGACGATGCGGATCCCGGCGCTCCACGGCCCCGTGCCGACGCGCTGCCGCATGAAGAGATCGACGCCGGGGGTGAAGTCGCTGTCCCACGGCCCGGTCGCGGTGGGGCCATACTGCGTCTCGACGCTCGCGCCCGGCGTGCCAGGCGTGCCAGGCGTCCCCGGTGCGCCATCGAGCCCGACGATGCGCTGCGGTGTGCTCCACGGGCCCGTGCCGACGCGCTCGCGGCGGAAGACGTCCACGCCGGGCGTGAAGTCGCTGTCCCACGGCCCGGTCGCGGTCGGGCCGTACTGGATCTCGACGCTGTCGCCCGGGATGCCGGTGCTCGGCGGCAGCGGCACATCCGTGAACGGCTGCACGTCCGGCGACACGACCACCCAGCTTGACGCCACCGGCCCGCGCACCGCACGCACGCGCTGCCGGCGCCGCAGCCCATCATTCGCGGCCGCGCGCACGAGCGTCGCCTCACCCGATGCCGTCGGCACGAGCTGCACCGTCCCCTCGAACGGACCGTAGCTCCCGCTGCCGATCGCGGTCTCGCGCGCCTCCTCGCACTCGAGCGCCGGGAGCGGC
>JALORJ010000023.1 GCA_025459035.1 Burkholderiales bacterium | reverse complement strand
CGAGGTACACGCGTGCCTCGCGCACGACGTAGCGCGCGATGAACTCGGGCGTGTCCTCGTGCATGTGGATGAAGCCGTGCAGCTCGCGCAGCACGTCGTTCGGGATGTGCCGCGACGTACGCGTCTCCCCGTGCAGGAAGATCGGGATGTCCGCATTGCGGAAGCGGATCTCCTCGACGAACTTGCGCAACCCCGCGATCGCGGTGTCGGTGGCGGCGTCGGACGCGAACTCCTCGTCGTCGATCGACAGGATGAACACCGATGCGCGCGACTGCTGCTGCGCGAACGACGCCAGATCGCCGTAGCTGGTGACGCCCAGCACCTCGAAGCCCTCGCCCTCGATGGCGCGAGCCAGTGCGCGGATGCCGAGACCGGACGCGTTCTCGGAGCGGAAGTCCTCGTCGATGATGACGACGGGAAAGCGGAATTTCATGGCGGTGCGACTCCGGAGTCCGGGCGTCGGGGCGACAGGTCGCCGCTCGGGCGACGCGCCGCGGGCGCCTCGGGAGGGACGGGCCTTGCGGGCTGCGAAGCGGCCGCGCGCGGGCGGCCTGCGAGCTTCGGTCTACACCGTCAGATCTTCGGCAGTGTGACGCCGGACTGGCCCTGGTACTTGCCGCCGCGGTCGCGGTACGACGTCTCGCAGACGTCGTCGGCGTCGGCCTCGAAGAACAGCACCTGCGCGACGCCCTCGTTCGCGTAGATCTTCGCGGGCAGCGGGGTCGTGTTCGAGAACTCGAGCGTCACGTGGCCTTCCCATTCGGGCTCGAAGGGCGTCACGTTCACGATGATCCCGCAGCGCGCGTACGTGCTCTTGCCCAGACACACGGTCAGCACGTTGCGCGGGATGCGGAAGTACTCGACGGTGCGCGCGAGCGCGAACGAGTTCGGCGGAATGATGCAGTGGTCACCGCGCACGTCGACGAAGCTCTTCGGGTCGAAGTTCTTCGGGTCGACGATCGTCGAGTTGAGGTTGGTGAACAGCTTGAATTCGTCCGAGCAGCGGATGTCGTAGCCGTAGCTCGACGTCCCGAACGACACCACGCGCCGGCCGTCGACCGCCTTCACCTGCCCCGGCTCGAACGGCTCGATCATCGCGTGTTCCGCGACCATGCGCCGGATCCAGCGATCGGACTTGATGCTCATCGGCGCGGGCCGGTCCGGTGGTGTGCCGCCATCACGTGTCCTGCACCACGATCTTCGGGAACACGCTCGTGGCGTCCTTCTGCAGTTCGGCCACCCGCACCGCCACCCGGCGCGCGATGTCGCGGTAGTGCATCGACGCGACGCCGTCGGGATCGGCGACCACGGACGGCCGCCCCGAGTCCGCGTGCAGCCGGATGTCGAGCGCGAGCGGGAGCCGGCCGAGCAGCGGCACGCCGTTCTCGCGCGCCATCGTGTCACCGCCACCGGTGCCGAACACCGCCTCGGTGTGGCCGCACTGCGTGCACGTGTGCAGGCTCATGTTCTCGACGATGCCCAGGATCGGCACCGACACCTTCTCGAACATCTTCAACCCCTTGCGCGCGTCGATGAGCGCGATGTCCTGCGGGGTCGTGACGATCACCGCGCCGGTGACCGGCACCTTCTGCGCGAGGGTGAGCTGGATGTCGCCGGTGCCCGGCGGCATGTCGACGACGAGGTAGTCCAGGTCGGTCCACAGCGTGTCGCGCAGCAGTTGCTCGAGGGCGCCGGTGGCCATCGGTCCGCGCCACACCATCGGCTGCTCGACGTCGACGAGGAACCCGATCGACATCGCCTGCACGCCGTGCGCGCGCATCGGCTCGATGCGCTTGCCGTCGGGCGACGTGGGCTTCTCGCCCTGCAGGCCCAGCATCGTCGGCTGCGAAGGCCCGTAGATGTCGGCGTCGAGCAGCCCCACCGTCGCGCCCTCGGCCGCCAGCGCGAGCGCCAGATTGACCGCGACCGTCGACTTGCCGACCCCGCCCTTGCCCGACGCGACGGCGATGACGTTGCGCACGCCGTCGATGCGCTTCACGCCGCGCTGCACCTGATGCGCGACGATCTTCATCGAGACATCGACGTCGACGGCCGCGACACCCGGGATCGCGCGCAGCGTGGTCTCGACCCGCTCGCGCACCTGATCCAGCACGCTGCGCGCCGGGTAGCCGAGCACGATCTCGAGCGACACGCGGTCGCCGTCGACCTTCAGGTTGCGCGCCTCCTTGCCGGTGAGGTAGTCGCGCCCGGTCCACGGGTCGACCAGTTCGACCAGCCGCGCCCGGACCTGATCCAGCGTCACCGCCATGGACATCTCCTCCGGGGTCGCCCCGGCCTTGCAAGGGCCGCGAGTCTAGCCACGGCCGCTACACTCGTCAGCCTTCCCGTCCGCGGCCGTCCCGCGATCCGTCCGGATCGACCCGCGCCCGACGCTTCGCCTGCCGCTTCGCGACCGATGCCCCGCCGCCTGCTCGTCACCTCCGCGCTGCCGTACGCCAACGGCGCGATCCACCTCGGCCACCTGGTCGAGTACATCCAGACCGACATCTGGGTGCGCTTCCAGCGCATGCGGGGCCACGAGGTGCACTACGTCTGCGCGGACGACACCCACGGCACGGCGATCATGCTGCGGGCCGAGAAGGAAGGCATCACGCCCGAGCAGCTGATCGCGCGGGTGCGCGACGAGCACATGCACGACTTCGCCGGCTTCCACGTGGGCTTCGACCACTACGGGTCGACGCACGATGCGCAGACCCGCGCCGTGGTCGAGGACATCTACCGCAAGCTGCGCGACGACGCGAAGCTGATCACCACGCGTCCGGTGGAGCAGTTCTTCGACCCGGTCAAGTCGCTGTTCCTGCCCGACCGCTTCATCAAGGGCACGTGCCCGAAGTGCGGTGCGAAGAACCAGTACGGCGACGCGTGCGAGGTGTGCGGCAGCACGTACAACCCGACCGACCTGATCGATCCGTACTCGACGGTGTCGGGTGCGACGCCGGTGCGGCGCAGTTCGGAGCACTGGTTCTTCCAGCTGGGTCGCTGCGAGGCCTTCCTGCGGCCGTTCACGCAGGACGTGCGCGCCGACGGCACGTGGTTCCTCGAGCAGCCCGAGGCGCGCAACAAGATCCGCGAATGGTTCGACGCGGGCCTGGCCGACTGGGACATCTCGCGCGACGCGCCGTACTTCGGCTTCGAGATCCCCGACGCGCCCGGCAAGTACTTCTACGTCTGGCTCGACGCGCCGATCGGCTATCTCGGCAGCTTCCGCCATCTGTGCGACCGCGACGGCGGCCCCGACTTCGCCGACTTCACCGACCCGCAGCGCGCGCAGGCCGCCGGCACCGAGCTCGTGCACTTCATCGGCAAGGACATCCTCTACTTCCACGCGCTGTTCTGGCCGGCGACGCTGCACTTCGCGGGGTACCGGCCGCCGACGCACGTGTACGCCCACGGCTTCCTGACCGTGAACGGCGAGAAGATGTCGAAGAGCCGCGGCACCTTCATCACGGCGCGCAGCTGGCTCGACCTGGGCCTCGATCCGGAGTGGCTGCGCTACTACTACGCGGCCAAGCTCAACGCGTCGATGGAAGACATCGACCTCAACCTCGACGACTTCGTCGCGCGCGTGAACAGCGATCTGGTCGGCAAGTTCGTGAACATCGCGAGCCGCTCGGCGAAGTTCGTCGTCGAACGGTTCGACGGCGTCCTGGCCGACGTGCCGGCATCGCAGTGGCCCGACGACCTGCCCCCGCGCACGGAGCTGCTCGAGCAGATCGCCCGGCACTACGACGCGCGCGACTTCGGCAAGGCGATGCGCGACATCATGGCCGTCGCCGACACCTTCAATGCACAGGTCGACCGCGTCGCCCCCTGGGTGCTCGCGAAGGCACCGGGCGAGGCGGTGCGTCTGCACCAGGCCTGTTCGCAGTTTCTCGACGGTTTCCGCTTTCTCGCGGTCGCGCTGTCGCCGGTCCTGCCGGCGCTCGCCGCCCGGGCCGGCGCCTTCCTGAACGACCCGTCGATGCAACGCTGGGAGGCCGCGGAGCGCCCCCTGCCCGCCGGCCACCGCATCAACACGTACGAACACCTGATGACCCGCGTCGACCCGAAGCGCATCGCCGCGCTGGTCGACGCCAACCGCGACAACCTGCAGCCGGCCGCGCCCGCCGCGGTCGCCGCCCCTTCGACTCCGGAGCCCGCCGTCGTGACCGACACCGCCCCCGCCACGCCCGTCCCCGGCGACGCCCCATCGGCCGTCGCGCCCGTCGCGCCCACGATCTCGATCGACGACTTCGCGAAGATCGACCTGCGCGTCGCCCGCGTCGCCGAGGCCCACGCGGTCGACGGCGCCGACAAGCTCGTCAAGCTGATTCTCGACGTGGGCAGCGAACAGCGTCAGGTGTTCGCCGGCATCAAGGCGCACTACACGCCCGAGGCGCTCGTCGGTCGCCATGTCGTGATGGTCGCCAACCTCGCGCCGCGCAAGATGCGCTTCGGCGAGTCGCAGGGCATGGTGCTCGCCGCGAGCTTCGACGGCGGGGGCGGCGTGTTCCTGCTCGACCTCGACCCCGGCGCGGCGCCGGGCATGCGGGTGAAGTGACGGGCGCGGACGCGCGCATCGCGCGTCGGCTGGCCATTCGCGGCCGCGTGCAGGGGGTCGGCTATCGCGTCTGGCTGCGCGATGTCGCGACGGCCCGCGGGCTGCACGGGTGGGTGCGCAACCGGCGCGACGGCAGCGTCGAAGCCGCGGTGTGCGGCGAGCCGGCCGCCATCGAATCGCTGATCGCCGCGGCCCACGTCGGGCCGGCGCTCGCACGCGTCACGCACGTCGACGTCGACGTCGTCGCGGTCTTCGAGACGCCGGCCGACGTCGAGATCCGCGCGACCGCCTGACGCCGCCTCAGTCGAACCGGCGGCGCAACGCGTCGAGGTACGCAGGTGCGGCCGGGTCGCCCTCGGCCGGCGCCCAGGGCGCGCGCTCCTTGTCGGCCAGCGGC
This sequence comes from Burkholderiales bacterium, assembly GCA_025459035.1. GTDB lineage: Bacteria > Pseudomonadota > Gammaproteobacteria > Burkholderiales. The sequence goes on along the minus strand of JALORJ010000023.1, from coordinate 9,954 downwards.
GAGTACGGCCCGGCCTTGGCCTCGAGGAACACCGAGCCCGGCTCGAGCGCGAGCAGCGTGTGCCACGTGCCGTGCGGCACGGTGAGGCCCAGCGCGCCGGTCCCCACGCTCAGCACCTCGGTGCGCACCACGGCCCCGGCATCGTCGAACAGCACGACACCGAAGCGCCCGCGCAGCACCACGAAGGTCTCGTCCTTCTGCGCATCGAGATGGCGGTGCGGCGGCACGTACGACCCGGGCTCGATCGCGTTGAGCAGCCGGTGGCACGCGTCGGTGTCGCCGTGATGGAAGTTGTGGTGCCGGCGCAGCCGCCCGCTCGCCCGCGCCGCGGCGGTCGTCGCGTCGAGCAGCGCGCCGTCGATCAGCACGGGTACGCGCGCGGTCATGCCGGCACCGTCTCGGGGGGCGGCGCGGCCTCGGTCGCGGCGTAGACGAAGCGCACGTTCTCGGGGCGCAGCCAGTCGTGCAGCGCTCGCACCAGCGGGTCTTCGGGGCGCACGCGCCAGTCGTCGCCCAGCACCAGTTCGCAGCGGGCGTCGCGGTTGCGGTACTCGACCACGATCGGGGTCGCGCGCTCGGCGCGGTATGGCGTCAGCAGCGTGCGCAGGCGCTGGGCATCGGCTTCGCCGTTCATCGCGATGCGCAGACCGCGGGCGAAGTGCGCGCGCGCGCCGGCGACGTCGAAGATGCGCTCGGCGATGACCCGCAGCGTGACGGTCGGCGGCTCGGACCCGGCGTCGTCGCCGCCGCGGCGGAACGCGCGCAGCTTCGCCTCGATCACCAGCACCGCGTCTTCCTTCACGCGGTCGCGCACCGCATCGAAGATCTCGCTGTAGACCGTGACCTCCTGCCGCGCGGTGCCGTCGGACAGCATGACGACGATCATCCGGCCGTTGGCGGTCTTCTGGAAGCGCAGCGACTCGACCACGCCGGCGACCCACGTCGTGCGCGCGCCGCCCTCGTCCCAGCCCGGCGGCTGCAGCCGCGCGAGCGGCGTGCGCACGAACGGCGCGAACTCGGCCGCATAGGTCGTGAACGGATGCCCCGACAGGTAGAAGCCCAGCGCCGTCTTCTCGTGCTGCAGACGCTCGTGCTCGCTCCACGGCGCAACCTCGACGGCCTGCACCGGCGGCGCGGGCGGCGCGTCCACGCCCCCGAACAGGCTGTCCTGATGCGCGCTCCGCACGGCCTGCTCGGCGGCACCGAGCGCCACGCCGACCGATGCGAACAGCCGCGCGCGCTGCGGGTCGATCGCGTCGAACGCGCCGGCCTTCACCAGTGCCTCGACGACGCGACGATTGACGATCTTCGCGTCGACGCGCCGGCAGAAGTCGAACAGATCGACGAACGGGCCACCGTCGGTGCGGACCTGCACCACGTGCGCGATCGCGGTCTCGCCGCTGCCCTTGATGGCGCCCAACCCGTAGCGCAGCGTGCTGCGGTCGACCGGCTCGAAGCGCCAGTGACCGGTGTTCACGTCCGGGGGCCGGATGTCGAGCCCGTTGGCGCGCGCGTCGTCGAACAGCGCCTGCACCTTGTCGGTGTCGTCCATCACCGCGGACAGGTTCGCGGCCATGAACGCGGCGACGTGGTGCGCCTTGAACCACGCGGTCTGGTACGCGACCAGCGCGTACGCGGCGGCATGCGACTTGTTGAAGCCGTAGCCGGCGAACTTCTCCATGTAGTCGAAGATCTCGTTCGCCTTCGCATCGCCGATGCCTTTCGCCGCCGCGCCGGCGACGAAGATCTCGCGCTGCTTGGCCATCTCCTCGGGCTTCTTCTTGCCCATCGCGCGGCGCAGCAGGTCGGCGCCGCCGAGCGAGTAACCGGCGCAGACCTGCGCGGCCTGCATCACCTGCTCCTGGTAGACCATGATCCCGTAGGTCGGCTCGAGCACCGGTTCGAGCAGCGGGTGCAGGTACTCGAAGCGCTTGCCGCGCTTGCGCTCGATGAAGTCCGGGATCAGGTCCATCGGCCCCGGCCGGTACAGCGCCACGAGCGCGATGATGTCCTCGAAACGGTCGGGGCGCGCGCGCGTCAGCAGTTCGCGCATGCCCGTCGATTCGAACTGGAACACCGCGCTCGTGTTGCCGCTCGCGAACACGCGGTATGCCTGCGGATCGTCGAGCGGCAGCGTGTCGAGCGCGATCTCGGCCGCCGGATCGAGCCGCTTCACGAACCGCAGCGTCCAGTCGAGGATCGTGAGGGTGGTGAGCCCGAGGAAGTCGAACTTCACCAGCCCGACGGCCTCGACGTCGTCCTTGTCGAATTGCGACACTACCGAGGTCTCGTGGCCGGCGGCGCAGTACAGCGGGCAGAAATCGGTCAGCTCGCCAGGCGCGATCAGCACACCGCCGGCATGCATGCCGACGTTGCGCACCAGACCCTCGAGGCGTCCGGCGAGCGCCAGCAGCTCGCGCGTCTCCTCCTCGTTGCGCTCGCGCTCGGCCAGGCGCGGTTCCATCTCGCGCGCCATCGCGAGCGTGATCAGCTTGCCCGGCTGGAACGGGATCAGCTTCGCGAGTTCGTCGGTGCGGCCGTAGCCCCAGTCCATCACGCGACCGACGTCGCGCACCACTGCCTTCGCCGCCATCGTGCCGAAGGTCGCGATCTGCGACACGCTCGCCGCGCCGTAGCGTCGCCGCACGTAGTCGATCACGCGATCGCGCCCGTCCTGGCAGAAGTCGACGTCGAAGTCCGGCATCGACACGCGTTCGGGATTGAGGAAGCGCTCGAACAGCAGGTCGTAGCGCAGCGGGTCGAGGTCGGTGATGCCCAGCGCGTAGGCCACCAGCGAGCCGGCGCCCGAGCCGCGTCCCGGCCCGACGGGCACGCCGTTCGACTTGGCCCAGTTGATGAAGTCCGCGACGATCAGGAAGTAGCCCGGGAAGCCCATCTTCACGATGGTCTTCAGCTCGAAATCGAGGCGGGCCGCGTAGCGCGGCGCGGCCTCGGCGCGCGCGGTCGGGTCCGGGTACAGCGCGTCGAGCCTGCGTTCGAGACCGGCCTGCGCGACGTCGTGCATGTGCACGTCGAGCGGTTCGCCGCGCGGTGTCGGGAAGGCCGGCAGGCAGGTGCGGCCGGTGTCGAGGGTGAAGCTGCAGCGCCGCGCGATCTCGACGCTGTTGGCGAGCGCCTCGGGCAGGTCCGCGAACGCCGCCGCCATCTCGTCCTGCGTGCGGAACCACTGCTGCGGCGTGAAGCGCTTCGGTCGGCGCGTGTCCGACAGCACGTGGCCTTCGGCGATGCACACGCGCGCCTCGTGCGCCTCGAACTCGTCGGGGACGAGGAACTGCACGGGATGCGTGGCGACCGGCGGCAGGCCCCGTCGCGCCGCGAGGTCGAGCAGCGCGTCCTCGATCTGCGCGGCATCGGCATGACCGGCGCGCTGCACCTCGACGTAGCAGCGATCCGGGAACCACCGGGCCCAGTCGACCGCGGCGGCGTCGGCGGCCTCGCCGCGACCGGCGAGCAGCGGCTGCGCAAGCGGGCCGTCGTGGCCGCCGGTCAGCACGATCAGTCCGTCGGTGCCGTCGGCGTCGAACCACGCCGCATCCAGTTCCGGGCGCCCGCGCCACTGGTGCTCGCGGTACGCCCGCGTCAGCCAGCGGTTCAGCCGCAGCCAGCCGGTGCGGTCCTGCGCGAGCAGCACGACGCGCACCCCGCGATCGCGGTCCGCCGGATTGGCGATACGCACGTCGACGCCAGCGACCGGCTGCACGCCGGCGGCACGCGCGGCCTGGTGGAACTTGACCCACGCGAAGCAGTTGTCCAGATCGGTGAGCGCCAGCGCCGGCATCGCGTCGTCGCGCGCCTTCTGCGCAGCCGCGTCGACGCGCACCATGCCGTCGGCCACCGAGTACTCGCTGTGCAGCCGAAGGTGGACGAAACGCGGGGCGGGCATGGGCGCGAGGCAGGCGACGGTGGGCGGCGAAGCGGGCTTCGCGGAGGACATCGGATTCTATGGGCCGGTCGTCGCCGCCCGCGGGGGCGATGCGGGCTTTGCCGTCAGCCGTCGCACCGCTTCGCACGTTCGAGTGCACACTCGGCGCCCTTCGCCGCCGAGGCTCGTCACCGGAGTTCGCCGATGCGTTGCCGGATCGTTCCCATCGTCCTGTGCGGGGTCGCGCTCGCGACCGGCGCCGGCACGGGCATCGCGCAGCCGCTCTACAAGCACGTGATGCCCGACGGCCGGATCGTGTATTCGGACGCGCCACTCAAGGGCGCGCGCGAGTCGAAGACGATCGAGGCGCCGCCCCCGCCGACCGAGGCCGAACGGGCCGAGGCGCAGCGCCGTGCGTCGAAGGACAAGGGCGAGCGCAACGCGCTCGAGAAGCGCCTCAAGGACCGCAGCAAGCGTCTGGACGACGCCGATCAGCGACTGGCGAAGGCACGGGTCGCGCTGACCGACGCCGAGGCCGCGCTCGAGCGCGGGCGCGAGCCGCTTCCGGGAGAGCGGGTCGGCAACGCCAACGGCCCGACCAGCCGGCTGCGCGACGAGTACTTCGTGCGCGTGGCGGCGCTCGAGAAGGCGCTGCAGAACGCGCGCGACGAGTTCGAGGCTGCGCAGAAGGCGCGCAACGACGCTCGATGAACGCACCGTCGGACGCGACCACGGCGGTCGCGCGGAGGGCGTCGCGCAGCCGGCACGTCGACATCCGCGGCCTGCGCCAGCATCTGCGCAGCTGGGGCGACCCGCAGGCGCGCCCGCTGCTGCTGCTGCACGGCTGGATGGATGTCTCGGCCGCATTCCAGTTCACGGTCGACGCGCTCGTCGGCAACTGGCACGTCCTCGCGCCCGACTGGCGCGGCTTCGGCGCAAGCGCGCGCACCGAGGACGCCTACTGGTTTCCGGACTACTTCGCCGACCTCGACGCGTGGCTGGACGTGCTCAGCCCGGACGCGCCGATCGACATCGTCGGTCACAGCATGGGCGGCAACATCGCGGGCATCTACGCCGGTGTGCGCCCCGAGCGCGTGCGGTCACTGGTGCTGGCCGAGGGCTTCGGGCTGCCGGCCACGCAGCCCGCGCAGGCGCCGCAGCGCATCGCGCGCTGGCTGGACCAGCTGCGCGAGGCGCCCGGCTGGCGTCCGTATGCCGATCTCGACGCCGTCGCCGCAAAGCTGCGCGACAACAACCCGCGGCTCGATCCGGCGCGCGCCGCCTGGCTCGCGCCGCACTGGGCCGAAGTCGGCGCCGACGGCCTCTGGCGCCCGGCCGCCGACGCGCGCCACAAGTGGACCAACCCGGTGCTGTACCGCGTCGACGAGGCGATCGCGTGCTGGCGTCGGATCACGTGCCCCACGCTGTGGCTGTGGGGCGGAAGCGGCGAGTGGGTGCGCCAGTTCGCCGACGCCGACGACGCGGAGTGGGAGCGCCGCCGCGGCGCGTTCGCGCACCTTCGCGAAGCCACCATCGCCGAGTCCGGCCACATGATGCATCTCGACCAGCCCGAGGCGTTCGCCGCGGCGATCGAGGCGTTCGTCACCCCCGTTCCGTTGCCTCCTCCTTCCGCGTGACCGACCGATGAACCCGTCCCGTCGCACCGCCGTGCTCGCGCTGCTCGCGAGCGTCGCCGTCGCCGCACCCGTCGGTGCGGCGGCACCGAACAAGATCGACATGGCGAAGGCGCGGGCGCTCGTGCTCGAGCTGCCGGAAGTGCAGGCGTGGCAGCAGGCGCGCCGCGAGGCGGCGGCGCGCGAGGCGAAGGGCGGGCTGGCGTCGGGCGGCATCCTGACCGGCCGTCGCCCGATCGGTGGTCGCGACGGCTGGGCCGTCACCTTCTACGAAGACCCGCAGGTCACCGCGAAGAAGTGGAACGTGTTCCTGGTGCGCGCAAGCGACGGCGCAGTGTTCGTCGAGGCCGGCGAAGGTCGCCCGCCGCTCACCCTCGAGCGCTGGCGCGCGACCGCTGCCGCGCGCCAGTGACCGGCGGCCGGCGGCAGCGCCGGCGTCAGTCGGCCAGCCGGAAGCGCGCCACCGACTCGCGCAGCGTCGCGGCCTCGTCGCCCAGACGGCGGATGCCGTCGAGCATCGACGCCATGGTCGTGCGGCTCGTCTGTGCGGACCCGGAGATGTGCTTCACCTGCTCGACGATCGCGCCGATCGACGCGGTCTGCTCGCGCAGGTTGCCGTGGATCTCGTCGACCGCGCCGCTGGCGGAACGCGCGGACCCCGAGGCTTCGACCAGCATGTCGACCACCTGCTTCGCGTGCCCGTCGGACGTGTCGAGCGCTCCGCGCCCCTTGCCGATCGCGGATTCGACCCGACCGGCATAGGTCGCCAGCTCGCGCGTCACCCCGTCGATCTCGGCGGCCGAGTGCCCCGACTTCTCGGCGAGCTTGCGCACCTCGTCGGCCACCACCGCGAATCCGCGCCCGGTCTCGCCGGCGCGTGCCGCCTCGATCGCGGCGTTCAGCGCGAGCAGATTCGTCTGGTCCGCGATCTCCTTGACCTGCTGTGTCATGCCGGCGATACGCGACGTGCTGTCGATGAACGCCGCCGCCTCGCGGGAGATCTCGTCCATCGTGGAAAGGGCTGCGTGGATCGCCTCGACCAGCTGTGCCATGCCCGCTTCGCCGGCGCTGGAGCGCTCGAGATTCGCGCGGGCGACGCTGCGCAGGGCCTCCGCACGCTCCGACACGGCGGCGGCACTGGCCGTCACCCGCTCGACCGCATCGGCGGCGGCGGCGGCGGCCGACGTCTGCGCCGCCGTGGCTTCGCCGACGCGGCCGGCTTCGTGGCCGAGGGCGGTCGACACCGACTGCACGGCCTCCGAACTCGCCCGCACGCGCCCGAGCGCGCCCGACAGGCTCGTCGTCATGCGCGCGAGCGCGTCGACCAGGGCACCGATCTCGTCACGCGAGCGTGTCTGCGCGCGCACGGAAAGATCGCCGTCGGCGGCGCGCTTCACGGTATCGAGCGCGACGTCGACCGACGGCTTGATCGAGGCAGCGATCGCCCACGCGATCAACGCGCCGGCGACGAGCATCGCGACCATCACGCCAAGCGTGATCGCGAAGGTCGACCGGTAGGTCGCGGTCCCGGCGTCGTACGAGGTCTTCGCGTAGCGCCGCTCCAGCTCGACCAGATCGTTCATCGTCTTGACCAGCGCCTGGAAGGCGGGCGCGGTGGCCAGCACCAGCGCCACCGCCTCGGGCTTGCGTCCGCTGCGCGACAGGTCCATCACGGACTTCGCACCGGACAGGTAGCCGCGCCACTGGTCCTGCAGCTGGCCGTACAGCGCGCGTTCGTCGTCGGCCACGATCAGCGGCCCGAACTGCGCGTAGGCCTTGTCGAAGGCGGCCACACGCTCGTCGATCATCCGATCGCGCTCGGCCATGCCGGCCGCATCGGCGATGGCGATGTGGCTCCACTGCAGGCCGCGGTAGTACGCGATGTTGTACTTGAGCTCCTGCACCGCGTCGACGCTGGGCAGCCAGTTGCCGCCGAGGTCCTCGACGGAGTGCTGGGTGGTGCGCAGCCCGCTCAGCGCGACGGCGCCGAGCACCGCGGCCAGCAACAGCACCACCCCGAAACCCACCAGAAGCTTCTGGCGCAGACGCATCCGATGCATGAAGCCCACGGGTCTCTCCTCGCACAGTGATCGAGCGCACCGAGCATGCCGTCCGGCGGCGACGAGATGAAGCCCCCGCGCACGCGCCTGCATCGTTCAGGACCGAGCAGGTCTCGCGGCGCTGGTCGATCAGGGGGAACGCAGCCCCCCCGTCAGCCGGTCGCGTCCGCGTGTCGTGGTGTGCCGAAGAAGCGCGCGCCGCGCCACGCCGTGAACGCCGCGACCACGACGAACCCGGCGGCATAGCCCCCGCCGGCGCGCTCGACCGCCCAGACCACCACCGGTGCGACGAGAACCCCCGAGAACGTGAGGAACAGCGACCCGCCGGTCGCCGCCGCCGCGTCCTCGGGCCGCGAGATGCGCGACACCTCGGCCAGGTGCACGCCGTTCCAGCCCACCGCCGTCGCACCGAACCCGAAGGCGAGCGCGAGCACCGCAGCGTGCGGCCAGTCGGGCCCGACCCACGGCATCGCGCACGCGAACGCCGCCATCGCCAGCCCGAGCCCCCCCAGAACCCGAGCCCCGGGCACGCCGCGGTCGACCACGAGACCCCAGCCGACGCGCCCGGCAACGCCGCCGGCCATCGCGACCGACAACACGACACCGGCCTGCGCGACACCGAATCCCGCCGTGTCGTGCAGCAGCACGACCAGATACGAGCCGAGTGTCATCTGCATGCCCGAATAGGCGGCCGACGCGAGCCCCATGCGGCGCAGGTCGGCGTCGTGCCAGACCAGCGCGAGCGGCGCGCGGATCGCGACGCTGCGCAGCCGACGCGTGCGGTCCCGCGCCGCGTCGGCCGCCGCGCGAAACGGCTGGGTCGCGACCACGATCGCCACGCAGATCGCGGCCATCGCGACCGCCGCCGCGCGCCAGCCCGCCGCGTGCAGCACCGGCGGCAGCAGCAGCCCGGCCGCGACGCCGCCGGCAGGCACACCGGTCTGCTTCAGCGAGAAGATGAACGCGCGCAGATGCACGGGCGTGCGCGCCCCGAGGATCGCCGACGACGACGGCGTGATCGGGCCGTACCCCATGCCCACCAGCATTGCGCCCAGCACCGCGAACACCGGCTGGCCGATCGCCAGGGTGACGCAGCCCAGCGCGGTGAGCAGCAGGGCGACCTGGCTCGTGCGCAGCGGACCGTGGCGGGCGATGACGCTTGCGCTCAGCGGCGCCGACAGCGCGGCGGTGCCGTAGATCAGCGCGGTGCACAGGCCGACCGCGACCGGCGGCAGCCCCATGTCGGGCGCGCCGACCGGCGCGAGCACCGGCGGCGTGAACACCGCCATCGACGCCGCCGCCTGGATCGCGGTGGTGACCGCGACGGCGATGGCGACCGAGGTCAAGCGCCGCGCGCCTGCTCGAGCGCCTGCCCGAGATCCCAGAGGATGTCGTCGATGTCCTCGATGCCGACCGACAGCCGGATCATGTCGGGGCCGACCCCGGCGCGCAGCTGCTCCTCCTCGGTCAGCTGGCGATGCGTCGTCGACGCCGGGTGGATGACGAGCGTCTTCGCGTCGCCGACGTTCGCGAGATGCGACAGGAACTCGACCGACGCGATGAACTTCTCGCCGGCCGCACGTCCGCCGCGGATGCCGAAGGTCATGATCGCGCCGCTGCCCTTCGGCAGATAGCGCTGCGCGAGCGCGTGGTACGGGCTCGACGGCAGCGACGGGAAGTTCACCCACGCGACCTGCTCGTGCGAGGACAGGTACTGCGCGACGCGCGTCGCGTTGGCGACGTGGCGATCCATGCGCACGTGCAGCGTCTCGAGACCCTGCAGCAGCAGGAAGGCGTTGATCGGCGACAGGCACGGCCCCTGAAGTCGCCGAAGGTCTCGTGGAATCGCACCCCGTGATAGCCGCGCGACGGCTCGGTCATGTCGGGGAACTTGCCGTTGTCCCAGGGGAAGCGGCCGGACTCGACGATCACCCCACCCATCGTCGTGCCGTGGCCGCCGATGAACTTGGTGGCCGAGTGCACGACGATGTCGGCGCCGTGGTCGAGCGGCCGGCACAGGTACGGCGAGGCGAACGTGTTGTCGATCACCAGCGGGATGCCGGCCTCGTGCGCGATCGCCGCCACGGCGGCGATGTCGAGCACGTTGATGCCCGGGTTGCCCATCGTCTCGGCATACAGCGCCCGGGTGCGCGGCGTGATCGCGCGGCGGAAGTTCTCCGGGTCGTCCGGATGCACGAACTTCGTGTCGATCCCCATGCGGCGGAAATTGACCTCGAACTGCGAGTACGTGCCGCCGTACAGCGTGCTGGCCGACACCAGCTCGTCGCCCGCCTGCAGCAAGGTGAGCAGCGCGGTCATCTGCGCGGCCTGGCCCGACGCGAGGGCGAGCGCCGCGCGACCGTTCTCGAGCGCCGCC
>JALORJ010000278.1 GCA_025459035.1 Burkholderiales bacterium | reverse complement strand
CGCATGAAGCCCGAATTCACCGAGGCGGTGAGCGAGGAGATCATCAAGCCGGTGCTGCCGAAGGCGCTGATCAAGGGTGACATCAAGTACCTGGTCAACCCGACCGGGCGCTTCGTGATCGGCGGCCCGCAGGGCGACTGCGGCCTGACCGGCCGCAAGATCATCGTCGACACCTACGGCGGTGCCGCCCCGCACGGCGGGGGCGCGTTCTCGGGCAAGGATCCGTCGAAGGTCGACCGCTCCGCGGCCTACGCGGCGCGCTACGTTGCCAAGAACATCGTCGCGGCCGGGCTGGCGTCGCGGTGCCAGGTGCAGGTGAGCTACGCCATCGGCGTCGCCAGGCCGACCAGCGTGATGGTGACCACCTTCGGTACGGGTGTGATGTCCGACGAGAAGATCGCGGCGCTGGTCAACGAGCACTTCGATCTTCGCCCGAAGGGCATCGTGCAGATGCTGAACCTGCTGCGCCCGATCTACGGCAAGACCGCCGCGTACGGTCACTTCGGCCGCGACGAGCCCGAGTTCACCTGGGAGGCGACCGACAAGGCGCCGGCGCTGAAGGCCGCGGCCGGCGTCCGCGAGACGGCTCCGGCCTGACGCCGCTGCGGTCGCGAAAACGACGAAGCCGCCCTCGGGCGGCTTCGTCGTCTGTGCGGTGCCCGCCCGCTCAGGGGCGCGAGCGACGACGCGGGGCGAACTCGCCCGCGGGCTGATCGTGATGCGCGGCCCGCCGCGGCTCGCGCCGCGGATCGGAAGACGCCGCTGCCCGCGACCCGCCCGGACCGGCGCTGCCGCGGTAGCCAGCGCCCGGCGCGCGTGCCCCGGCACCCGGACCACCGCGCCCGCCGAACCCGCCCCGGCCTGCACCGTTTCGCGGCGCACCGCGCCCGGCGCCGGCCTGCGGCCGGTGCTTCGGCTCGAGACCCTCGACGACCGCCTCGGGGATGCGCTGCGTCGTGAAGCGCTCGATGCGGCGGATCTTGTGGGCGTCGTCGTGCTCCGCGAGCGTGATCGCGAGACCCGTGCGCCCGGCCCGACCGGTGCGGCCGATGCGGTGGACGTAGTCCTCGGCGGTGATCGGCAGGCCGTAGTTGATGACGTGCGAGATGGTCGGCACGTCGATGCCGCGCGCCGCGACGTCGGTGGCGACCAGCACGCGCAGGGCGCGCTTGCGCAACGCCGTCAGGGTGCGGGTGCGCTGCCCCTGCGGCATGCCGCCGTGCAGGGCCGCGACGGCGTGACCTTCGGCCTCGAGATTGCCGGCGACGCGTTCGGCATCGATCTGGGTCGAGGTGAACACGATGGCCTGGTCGATCGTCGGATCGGCGAGCAGCCGGTCGAGCAGACGGTCCTTGTGGCCGCGGCCGTCCGCCCAGTGCAGGCGCTGCGTGATCTGCGTGTGGGTGTCCTGGTGCGTCGCGAGCTCGATGCGCGCGGGATCGCGCATCAGGTCGGCGGCGAGGCGTCCGACCTGGCCCGCGAGCGTGGCCGAGAACAGCAGCGTCTGGCGCGTCGACGGCGTGGCCGCGGCGATGCGCGTGATGTCGTCGATGAAGCCCATGTCGAGCATGCGGTCGGCCTCGTCGAGCACCAGGATCTCGACGCGCCCGAGCGCGAGCTTGCCGCTGTCGAGGTGGTCGAGCAGGCGTCCCGGCGTCGCGATCAGCACGTCGAGCCGGTCGCGCAGCGCACGCAGCTGGGCGCCGTACGGCATGCCGCCGACGACCGACGCCGTGCGCAGACCGCGGTAGTGCCGGCCGTAGGTGTCGCAGGCCTTGGTGACCTGCAGCGACAGCTCGCGGGTGGGCGTCAGGACCAGCACGCGCGGACCGGTGCGACCGCCCGCCTGGGCCGACCGCGCCAGCCGGTCGAGGGCCGGCAGCACGAAGGCGGCGGTCTTGCCGCTGCCCGTGGCCGACGTGACCATCAGGTCTTCGCCGGCGATCGCCCGCGGGATGGTGGCGGCCTGGACCGGCGTGGGTTCGGTGTAGCCGGCGGCGACGACGGCCGACAGCAGGCATTCGTGCAGGCCGAGCGCAGCAAAGCCGTTCGGCGTGGCCGTCGCGACGTCGTCGGCGTCGGTCGTGGAAGACGTGTGGGGGGTGGACAGCGCAAGCGCGTCCGGGGCATCGGAAGGCATCCGGTCTCCGGGAATACGAGCCCGCCCACGGCGCAATGGCGCGTTGGCGGTCGGGTGAGTCGCAACGAGTGCGAAGGCATCGTCGCCAACCCGGACCGCGGCGCAGGAGGCCGGCGGAGAAACAGTCGGAGCCGATGGAGAGTTCCGACACGCCGCGCTTCCTGAAGAAGCCCGGCATGCGAGGCCGCGGAGACTACGGGGCTTTGTGCGTCGCGGCAAAGGATTTCTTTGCGGCACCGTCCGCCGAGGGTTGTCGCGGCGCGGAACTTGCGTCTATCCTCGTCAGGCTTCGAGGAGCGTTGCGACAGGTCAGCCCGATCTGCCAGGCTCGAAGCGGCACAGGGATGCATGTCTCGTCCTGGTGCGGCAACGGCGCTCGTGAATCCGCGATCCGACGCGGCCCACGACAGCGCAGAAGCGTTCGACAGGAGCCCGTGCCGGTCGCCCTCTCACAGGAGTGACGACGGATGAACGCTGTAACCGACCTGAAGAACACCACCGGCGACTACGTGATCGCCGATGCCTCCCTCGCGGCGTGGGGCCGCAAGGAAATCCGCATCGCGGAAACCGAGATGCCGGGCCTGATGGCGATCCGCGAGGAATTCGCGCCGACGCAACCGCTGCGCGGCGCGCGCATCACCGGCTCGCTGCACATGACCATCCAGACCGCGGTGCTGATCGAGACGCTCCAGGCGCTCGGCGCGCAGGTCCGCTGGGCGTCTTGCAACATCTTCTCGACGCAGGACCACGCGGCCGCCGCGATCGCCGTCGAGGGCACCCCGGTGTTCGCGTTCAAGGGCGAGTCGCTGAAGGAGTACTGGGACTTCACGCACCGCATCTTCGAATGGCCGGACGGCGGCTTCTCGAACATGATCCTCGACGACGGCGGCGACGCCACGCTGCTGCTGCACCTGGGCACGAAGGCCGAGACCGATGCGTCGGTGCTGACGCACCCGACGAGCGAAGAGGAGATCTGCCTGTTCGACGCGATCAAGGCCAAGCTGGCGGTCGACCCGAAGTGGTATTCGACGCGGCTCGCGCACATCAAGGGCGTCACCGAGGAGACCACCACCGGCGTGCACCGGCTCTACCAGATGCACAAGGAAGGTCGGCTCGCCTTCCCCGCCATCAACGTCAACGACTCGGTCACCAAGAGCAAGTTCGACAACCTGTACGGCTGCCGCGAGTCGCTGGTCGATGCGGTCAAGCGCGCCACCGACGTGATGATCGCCGGCAAGGTCGCGGTCGTCGCCGGGTACGGTGACGTCGGCAAGGGCTCGGCGCAGGCGCTGCGCGCGCTGTCGGCGCAGGTGTGGGTGACCGAAGTCGATCCGATCTGCGCACTGCAGGCCGCGATGGAAGGCTATCGGGTCGTGACGATGGACTGGGCGGCCGACAAGGCCGACATCTTCGTGACCGCGACGGGCAACTACCACGTGATCACGCACGATCACATGCGCGCCATGAAGGACCAGGCGATCGTCTGCAACATCGGCCACTTCGACAACGAGATCGACGTCGCGTCGATCGAGCAGTACCAGTGGGACGAGATCAAGCCGCAGGTCGATCACGTGATCTTCCCCGACGGCAAGAAGATCATCCTGCTGGCGAAGGGGCGTCTGGTGAACCTCGGCTGCGGCACGGGCCACCCGTCCTACGTGATGAGCTCGTCGTTCGCGAACCAGACGATCGCCCAGATCGAGCTGTTCACGAACACCGAGAAGTATCCGGTGGGCGTCTACACGCTGCCGAAGCACCTCGACGAGAAGGTCGCGCGCCTGCAGCTGAAGAAGCTCAACGCGCAGCTCACCGAGCTGTCGGACCAGCAGGCCGCGTACATCGGCGTCTCGAAGGCGGGGCCGTACAAGCCCGAGCTGT
>JALORJ010000277.1 GCA_025459035.1 Burkholderiales bacterium | reverse complement strand
CGGCGGGTCTGTTCGCGGTGGCCGCGGTGCCGACGTTCGTCGTGCTGCGCGAACGTGCGGTGCCGGCGCCGACCGCAGCGGGCGGCGGCGACGGCACGCTCGCGCGGCTGCTCGCGACCGCGCGCGAGGCCTCGCGCTTCCGCGACCTCGCCCGCTTTCTCGTGTGCATCCTGTGCTACCAGGCCGGGGTGCAGACCGTCGTCGCGATCGCGGCGATCTACGCGCAGGAAGCGATGGGCTTCGGCACGCAGCAGACCCTGCTGATGGTGCTCGTCGTCAACGTCACGGCGAGCCTCGGCGCCTTCGCGTTCGGTTACGTGCAGGACCGTGTCGGGCATCGCCGGGCGGTGCTGATCACCTTGCTCGGCTGGTGTGCGACCACGCTGGTGGCGTGGCGATCGACGGGGCCGGAGCTGTTCTGGGTCGCGGCCAATCTCGCCGGCGTGTGCATGGGCGCGAGTCAGTCCGCGGGGCGAGCCCTGGTGGGCTGGATGAGCCCCGAGGCGCGCCGCGCCGAGTTCTTCGGCCTGTGGGGCCTCGCGGTGAAGCTGTCGTCGATCCTCGGACCGTTGACCTACGGCGCCGTGAGCTGGGCCAGCGGGGGCGACCACCGCACCGCGATGCTCGTCACCGGACTGTTCTTCGTCGCAGGCATCGTCCTGCTGGCCGGCGTCGACCCGGCCCGCGGTCGCGCGGCCGCGCTCGAGGCGTGACACGTGCCCGCGGCGCCCGGCACAGCCGGCGAGCGTCTGCGCGGCCGGCTCCCTATACTCGGCCACGTTCTCCCATGCACGACGCGATGACGCAGGCATCCCCATGCTCGGCTGGCTGAAGAAGGAACCCGAAGCCGACCACGCGCTCGCGGACCCGAAGGCGGCGCGGGCACTGCTCGCGGCGCTGCCGGCGCAGAACCCGTCGGTGGCCCTCGAGACGCTGTCGACGCACCTCGACTCGCTGCGCGAGGCGACCGGCCTGAAGGCGCAGCGCCAGTTCGAGATCGTCGACGAGATCGACGCGGCGGCGAAGCCCTTCCAGCGCAAGCTCACGCAGGACTACCTGCACTTCGCGGGGCTGTCGCCAGCGCAGGAGACGCGCATCTCGCACGTGGTCACGACGTTCTGGCTGCGGCTCGCGACGGCGTACCGGCTGCTGCTCGAGCTGCACGAGGCGGGCGATCCGAGTGCGACGGCGATCCGCGCGCAGCTCGGCCCGATCGCCGCGCGCGCGATCCGGGCATTCAACCTGCACCTGAAGTGGCGCCTGTACCGGTACGCGACCGCCGAGCCGCGGCAGTGGCAGGACCTTGGTCGCATCTACGCGATCGCCGAGGCGCGCGCGGTCACCGGCAAGTGCGTCGTGTATCCGGGGACGTGGGGCGAGTCGACGGTCGAGCGCGAACTGCTGAAGGTGCTGATGCTGTCGATCTCGTCGACCGACAGCCTCGCGCGTGCCCAGGTCGAGATCGTCGAACGTGTCTGTGCGCAGTTCTCCGAGTTCTTCGTGATCCGGCGCCAGCCGGCCACCGGCTGCCATTTCTTCTTCGACCTCGACGGCGAGCAGGCCCCCGCGCGCCTGGCCGATCGCGTCGCGCTCGAGCCGCCGCTGCGTTTCTTCGGTCCCGGTCAGGCTGCGGCGCGCATCGAGCAGCTCGCGGCGGAGATCCGTGCGGCCGGTGCGGTGCCGTCGACCGTCAATCTCGGCGGGGACTATCCGCCCAGCGACGTGCTGGCCGCGCTCGCGCATCTGTCGCGGTACTGGGCGCCGCAGCCGCCGGCCCGCAAGGAGGCGCGCAAGGCGAGCGAGGAGCGCATCGAGGTCGTGCACGGCCTGCCCGATGTCGTCGCCGCAGTGTCCGGGGTGTTGTCCGAGCTCGACTTCGACGACCTGCGCGCCGAGACGTGGGGCGTGCAGAACGAGAGCGCCGGCGGCTTCGGCGCGATCGTGCCGCCGGGCGGCGGTGACTGGCTGTCGATCGGCGAACTGCTCGGCGTGAAGTACGCGGACGGCGCGGCGTGGGGCGTCGGCATCGCGCGCCGACTGTCCGAAGGACCGCGGGGCACGCGCTACGTCGGCATCGAGATGTTCACGCGCGGCGTGAGCCGGGTGCGGCTGCTGCCGCTGCTGGCCGACGGCACGCCGCATCCCGACCCCGAGGCCGGCGACGACGCGCTGTTGCTGCCGTCGGACGTCGAGAACAGTCTCGGGCGCATGGAAGTGCGGCTGGTGCTGCGGCTGGGCACCTTCTCGCCGCAGAAGAGCCTCGGCATGCAGATGTTCTCGACCGACTACCTGCTGGTGCCGCTGAAGATGCTCGAGGCCGGCACCGACTTCGACATCGCGTCGTATCGCGTGCTGCAGCGCTCGGACGGCTGAATCCGCGGGGCGGGGCGGCCTCGCGCTTCAGCCGCGCGGTCGCCGCACCGCGCTCTTCGGCCGGAAGGCCTTGCAGACGGCCGGGTCGGACTCGATCCACGGGCCGCCGATCAGGTCGACGCAGTACGGGATGGCCGCGAACAGGCCGGCCACCCGCGTCGCGCCATCGGCCTCCTTCAGGCCTTCGAGCGTCTCGCGGATCGACTTCGGCTGGCCCGGCAGATTCACGATCAGCGCCTCGCCGCGCAGCACCGCGACCTGGCGCGACAGGATCGCCGTCGGCACGAAGCACAGCCCGATCTGGCGCATCTGTTCGCCGAAGCCCGGCAACTCGCGGTCGCCGACGGCGAGCGTCGCCTCCGGGGTCACATCGCGCTTCGACGGTCCGGTGCCGCCGGTCGTGAACACCACGTCGCAGCGCTGCGCATCGACCAGGTCGATCAGCGTCGACTCGATGATCGGGCGCTCGTCGGGAATCAGGCGTTCGACGAACACCAGCGGGTTGCGTACCGCGCGCGACAGCCAGTCGCGCAGCGACGGCAGGCCCTCGTCGCGGTAGACGCCGGCCGAGGCACGGTCGCTGATCGACACCAGACCGATGCGGACAGGGTCGAGCGGCAGGTCGTAGGTGGGGGGCGCTTCGGTCATCGGTTCGGGGCAGGGAGCAGGGAAGGGCGGTCGGCGCGCGCGGCAGTGCGACGCCGCTCAGCGGTGTGCGCGGTCGAAGACGCCGTCGGCGTCGTCGTCATCGGCAGCGGTGTCGAAGGCGGCGTCGTCGCCGCCGTCCGCATCGAGGTCGACATCGTCGTCGTCGTCGGCATCGCCGTGCGCCGGCGGGTCCGCGGGACTGGCCGCGTCGCCGAACAGCGCGCGCAGCTGCTGGAACAGTTCGCGGAAAGCCTTCGGCGGCCGGCCGGTCTCGCGCTCGCGCCGCGCATTGCGGATGCGCGTGCGCAACGCCTGGATGTCGACGTCGGGATGCAGCGCGACCAGCTCGGACAGCGCGTCCGGATCGGCCAGCAGGCGCTCGCGCCAGCGCTCCAGCCGATGCAGCGCGGCCGTCGCCTCGTGCGCGACTCCTTCGAACACGTCGATCTGGGCGCGGATCGGGGCGGCGTCGACGTGCCGCATCACGCGCCCCACGTATTGCAGCTGACGTCGCAGTGCGCCGTGCTTCGTGAGGCGCCGTGCTTCGGCGACCGCGTCGCGCAGGGCATCGGGCAGGTCGATGCGGCGGAACTGGTCGTGCGGCAGCGCCACGAGCTTCGCGCCGAGATCCTGCAACGCCGTCGAATCGCGCTTGCGCTGCGACTTGCTGGGGCCGTCGTGGTCCTCGGAATCGAGGTCGGCGTCGAGCGGGTCGTCGGTCACGGGGACGGGGACGGGCACAGCGCGGCGCGGCTTCGGGCGATTCATGCGGCCTATCATACGAACGCCCTCGCGCCGTCGCGGTCTTGCACGGCGCGCCCGACGGTGTCCGCGCCGCGCGCCTGTCGCACCGCTCCCCCGTCCCTCTCTTGCCGAACCCGATGCCCGACACCCTCCGCTTCTCGCAGGACCAGGCCACGCTGCGCGCGATCGCGGCCGACACGCTCGCCCACGCCCGCGCGATCGGCGCGACGGCCGCCGAGGTCGATCTGAGCGAAGGCTTCGG
>JALORJ010000276.1 GCA_025459035.1 Burkholderiales bacterium | reverse complement strand
CCGATCACGCGCACTTCCGGCACGCCGAGCGTCGTGAGCGCGTGCAGCTCGGAGCGCGCGACGCGCGAGTGCAGCACGTCGCCGACCACGGCCACCTTCAGTCGCCGGAAGTCGCCCTTGAAGTGGCGGATCGTGAACATGTCGAGCAGCCCCTGCGTCGGGTGCGCGTGGCGCCCGTCGCCGGCATTGACGACATGGATGTCAGGCCCGACGTGGCGCGCGATCAGGTGCGGCGCGCCGCTCGTGGCGTGTCGCACGACGAAGGTGTCGGCGTGCATCGCGGCGAGATTGGCGACGGTGTCGAGCAGCGTCTCGCCCTTGCTCTGCGACGACGCCGCGACGTTCAGGTTGATCACGTCGGCGGACAGGCGCTTGGCGGCGATCTCGAAGGTCGTGCGCGTGCGCGTCGACGGCTCGAAGAACAGGTTGAACACCGACTTGCCGCGCAGCAGCGGCACGTTCTTGATCTCGCGCTCGCCCACGCTCACGAACGATGCCGCCGTGTCGAGGATGCGCTCGAGCATCGACCGCGGCAGCCCCTCGGTCGTGAGCAGATGCCGCAGCCGCCCGTCGGGGCCCAGCTGCGGATCAGCGGCCATCGGCGGCCTCGATCGACCACGCGAACCGGCCGCCGTCGCCGCGCGACAGCACCGCGAGCGCGCCCGCCGGCACGGCGATGGCGCCGCCCGAGAAATCGGCGACCACCGGCAGTTCGCGTGCACTGCGGTCGGCCAGCACCGCCAGGCGCACGCGACGCGGACGACCCCAGTCGAAGAGCACGTTGAGCGCGGCGCGGATGGTGCGGCCCGTGAACAGCACGTCGTCGACCAGCAGCACGTCGGCGTCGCGCATCTCGAACGGCAGCGCCGACACGCGCACGTCGGCCTTCAGGCCCCGCTGGGCGACGTCGTCGCGGTAGAAGTGCGTGTCGATCGCGCCGAGGGGTGCCCGGGTCGCGAGGCGCGCGTGCAGACGCTCGGCCACCCACACGCCGCCGGTGTGGATGCCCACCAGTGCAGTGTCGGGTCCGACCGCCGCGCGCACCGCGGCCTCGAGGGCTGCGTACTGGGCCTCGGCATCGGGCAGATCGGCGGCGCCGATCATGCGAGCGCGCGCGGCTGCATCGCGAACCACGTGTCGAGGATCGCGCACGCGGCGTGCAGTGCCTGCGCGAACGCGTCGATCTCGGGCCACAGCGGATGGGCGCTGCCGTCGTCGTTGACCGGCCGGCCGACGACGAAGCGGCGCGGCGACCAGTCGCGCACCAACGGCGCGATCGCGGCCAGTCGGGCGGCGTCGTCGGCAGCACGGATCACCGCGACCGGATGCGCGAGACCGACCTCGGGTTCGCCGACCGCGACCCCGGTGCGGGCGCGGCCGAAGTCGAACGCGAGCACCGTGCCGGTCCGGTTCATCGCGCGCGGGGTTCGCGGTTCACGCGTGCCCGGCCTCGTCGGACAGGGTGGCGAGGTTGACGCCCAGCAGCGCCATCGCGGCTTCGAGGCGGTCGGCTGCCGGCTTCGCGAAGATCACCGCCGGATCGGCCTCGACCGTGAGCCACGCGTTCTGTGCGAGTTCCTGCTCGAGCTGCCCCGGCGCCCAGCCGGCGTAGCCCAGCGACACGAGAATCTGCGCGGGGCCGTCGCCGCGCGAGACGGCTTCGAGAATGTCCTTGGAGGTGGTCAGCCCGACCTCGCCCTGCACCGCGAGGGTCGACTGCCATGTGCCGATCGGCTGATGCAGCACGAAGCCGCGGTCGGTCTGCACCGGCCCGCCGAAGTAGACGGGCTGGCGCGCGAGCGTCTCGATGTCGAGCGGCAGGTCGATCTGCCCGAAGAGGTTCTTCAGCGTCATCTCGGTCGGGCGGTTGACGACCACACCGAGCGCGCCCTGGTCGTTGTGCTCGCAGATGTAGGTGAGCGACCGCGCGAAGTGCGGGTCGAGCATCGCGGGCATCGCGATCAGGAAGTGGTGCGTGAGATTGACGAACTCCATGGCGCGCGACGTTCGGGAACGACGGCCATTCTATGCCCCGGGTCCTGCGTCCCGACGCGCGCGCGGACCCCCGGCGCACGCCGGACCGGGTGCTAGATTCGTCGCCGACACGCACGCGCGTCGCGGCACGCGCTTCACGCCCGAGAGGACACGCGCGCCTTGGCCAGCGAGCAGGAGATGGCGGACTTCCTCGCCTCGGTCGAACGGCGTGCCTACAAGCACGCGCTCTACGCGCTGCGCGACTCGCACGCCGCGCTGGACATCGTGCAGGACGCGATGCTCAAGGTCGCGACGCGCTACGCGAACCGACCGGCCGCGGAGCTGCCGCTGGTGTTCCAGCGCATCCTGCAGAACACGGTCCGCGATCACTTCCGCCGCCAGAAGGTGCGCAGCACGTGGACGACGCTGCTGTCCGCGCTCGCGCCGGCCGGGGAACCCGACGCCGATCCGCTGGACTACATCAGCGTCGCCGACGGTGCCCCGGTGCCAGCCGACCCGCAGGAGGAAGTCCGGCAGGCCGAGACCATGCGGCTGATCGAACAGGCGATCGAGCGGTTGCCGGCTCGTCAACGCGAGGCTTTTCTGCTTCGTTACTGGGAGGACATGGACGTGTCCGAGACGGCGTCCGCGATGGGGTGCTCCGAAGGGAGCGTCAAGACACACTGCTCGCGCGCGACCCACACGATCGCCGAGTTCCTGAAGCTGCGAGGGATCACGCCATGAACGAAGACTCGCTGGGCCGGCGGCTGCGCCCCTGGCTCGACCGCGGCACCGCCCGCCTCGACCCCGAGGTCGCGCGCGGGCTCGGCAGCGCCCGCCATCAGGCCCTTGCCGCGATGCGCGCCGGCCGCGGCCCGGGCCCGCTCGAAGGGGTCGTGCTCGCGCTGGGCGAGCGCCTGCCGCTGCGACGCCTCGCGGTACCGCTGCTCGCGGCCGCGATCGCGCTCGCGGGCATCGCCGCGTGGACCACCTGGACCGCTGCCGGCGAGATCGGCGAGGTCGAACTGCTCGAGGACGAACTCCCGCTCGACGCACTCACCGACGGCGGCTTCGACCGATGGCTCGAGGACACCTCGGCACGCTGAGCATCGCGGCGGCCGTGGCCGTCGCGATGCTCGGCCCGGCACCGGCCGGGGCCGCGACCGACGCCCCGGCCACGTGGGCGAAGGTGCCGGAGGCCGAGCGCCAGGTGCTGGCTCCGCTGGCCGGCGAGTGGGAGAGCTTCGAGCCCGAACGCCGGGCGCGCTGGATCGCGCTGGCGCGCCGCTACCCGTCGCTCCCCCCGGCGCAGCAGGAGCGCATCCAGTCGCGCGTGCGCGCATGGGCCGCGCTCACGCCCCAGCAACGGGCCGACGCGCGCGAGAAGTACCGTCGGTTGCGCGACCTGCCCGAAGACAAGCGCCGCGAGCTGCTGGCGAAGTGGTTCGAGTACGAACACCTGCCGCAGGAGCACAAGGACCAGCTGCGGACCGCCCCCCCGACGCCACCAGGAGCGGCGGGATCACGATGAGCGCCACGGTCGACACGCCGCCACTCGCGCGTCGCTGGCCGCGCTTCGCGGCGATGGTCTACGAGGGCTTCCTGCTCGTGGCGATCGCCTTCATCGGCGCGCTGCTGTTCCTGAAGCTGGTCGGTGACGCCTCCGGCGGCTGGCGACGACATGCGCTGCAGGGCTGGCTGCTTGCGCTCTGGGCGCTGTACTTCACGTGGTTCTGGACCCGCAGCGGCCAGACCCTGCCGATGAAGACCTGGGGCCTGCGCGTGGTGGGCCGCGACGGCGCCCGCCTGCGGCGCGGTCCGGCCGTCGCACGCTTCGTCGTCGCCGCGATCGGCACCCTGAGCGCCGGCCTGGGGCTGATCTGGAGCTTCGTCGACCGCGAAGGCCTGTTCCTCCACGACCGCCTGCTCGGCACCCGCATCGTCAAGGCACCGATCTGAGCCACCCGGCGAGGGGCCCCAGCGGGGATCGACGGCAAGGCGATGATCGGCAAGGCGCCGACGAATCGATGGTCGCCGTGTCACGCGCGTGCGGAGGCGCCGATCCGAGCCAT
>JALORJ010000275.1 GCA_025459035.1 Burkholderiales bacterium | reverse complement strand
CCGCGCACGAAGCGCCGGTCGATCCAGTCCTTGCCGCGCCACACCCACGCGCCCTCGGCCGACCAGGCGCCCCACGACGCGATCGCGTGGCGCGGCCCGGTCGCGATCAGCGCGAGTGCCCGCGCCTGCGCGCGGAACGGCAGCAGCGGCTGCGCGCGCACGAAGCGCAACAGGTTCTCGGCGAGCACCGGCCCCTGTCGCACCGCGTACACACCGGACTTCGGCCACGGCGCCGGCGCGTGGGTCGCGACGTCGCCCGCGGCGAACACGTGCGGATGCGACACGGAGCGCAGCCGCGGGTCGATCGCGACGAAGCCGCGCGCGTCGCGTGCCAGCCGGCTGCCGGCCAGCCAGTCGGGCGCGCCGGCGCCGGTCGCCCACACCATCGCGTCGGCATCGAGCGTCGTCGCGTCGGTCAGCGCGACGCGACGCTCGCGCACCGCCGCGACGCCGACGCCGTCGACGACGGTGATGCGCTTCGCGTGCAGATGGCGCAGCACGCGCGCACGCACCGGCGCCGCGTGTCCCGCGAGCAGACCCGACGCGCCAGTGACCAGCGTCACCGCGAGGCGCAGGTGCTCGGCGCGGCCGCGCCAGTGCATTGCGCACGCCAGCTCGACGCCGCCCGCACCGCCGCCGACGACGACGATGTGCTGCGTGGTCGCGACCGCGGCGACGCGCAGGGCGCGCCAGCGCGACAGGAACGGCTCGATCGGCTTCACGCTCAGGTGCGGGAGCGCACCGTCCGCACGCACGCCGGGCGCCAGCGGCGGCGACGCACCGGTGTCGATCGACATCACGTCGGCGTCGAGCCGCGCACCACCCTGCAGCCGCACCGCGGCGGCGTCGGGCTCGAGGCCGACGGCCGCCAGCGCGACAAACTGCGCGCCGGCCGCGTCGCACAACGCACGCAGGTCGATGCGCACGGCGTCGAGCGCGTAATGCCCGGCGACGAGGCCCGGCACCATGCCCGAGTACACGGCGTGCGGCAGCGGACTCGCGAGCGTCACCGCGACGTCCTTCGGTCGCTGGCGCGCGAACGCGCGCAGCACGCCGACGTGCGCATGGCCACCCCCGACGAGCAGCACCCGCGCGGTCACGGCATTGCAGCGCCGGGCAGATCGGCCAGCAGCGCCGCGCTGGCGGCGTCGGCCGCGAGCCGGTCGAGATCGGCGGGGACGTCGACGTCATGGCGCAGCGGCAGCGTCGCCAGCCGCAGCCCGGCCGACGCGACGTTCGCGCACGTGGCGTCGAACACCGACGCGGTACTCCACGCGATCGCGTCGAACAGCGTCGGCGGCGGTGGTGCGCGCACGCCGATCAGCCACCAGCCACCGTCGGCCACCGGACCGAGGACGACATCGGCGCCGTCGCGCAACTGCCGCGCGGCTGCCTGCAGATCGGCACCGGTCGCGTCGGCGATGTCGCTGCCGACCAGCAGCGCCGCGCCGTGCGCCGCGACCGTCGCGACCAGCGCCGCATGCATGCGCGCGCCGAGGTCGCCCGCGCACTGCGCCTGCAGCGCGACGCCGAAGCGTCGCGCGCACAGCGAGAAGAACGGATGCGACGCGTCAGGTGCAGCGTGCAGCGTGACCGGACCGACCGCCGCGTCGGTCGCGACCTCGAGCATGCGGGTCGTCAGCCGTGCCGCGAGGACCGCCGCGCCGCCCTCGCCCAGCCGCGGCACGAGGCGCGTCTTGGCGCGGCCCGGCTCGGGCGCGCGCGCGAACACCGCGATCCCCGGCGTCATGCGCACGCTCCGCGGTCGTGTGCGGGCACAGGCGACGAGCGGCGGAGGTGGCAGCGGGCAGGCATGCCCGCGAGTGTGGCAGCGCAGACTCGGGCCCGCGTGCGGTCGCCACGGCGGCGGCCATCGCGCACCGCATGGCGCGCGCACCGTTTCCGCTCGATCGAGGAGGTCGCATGTTCCAGCCGTCATCGCCGCTTCGCCGCTGCCCGTTCGCCAGCCGGGCGACGCCGTTGCCTGCACGCGCGCCGGGGCTGCGCCCGTCGACGCTCGCCGTGGCCGCCACGCGCGGGCGTCGCGCGGCCGGTGTGCATGTCGGCCGCACGGCGCGGATCGCGCGGGCCGGCATCGCGGCGGCGTGGCTGGCGGCGGCTGCGCCGATCGCGATCGGCCTGGCGCACGCCGCCGACACACCCGACGCGGACCGCGTCGTCCCCGCACACGAGGAGCCACGCCACGTGCCGAAGCTCGTCAACGACTGGGTGCGCGTGATCGACGTCGAGATCCCCGAGGGCGCGCAGACCATGCTGCACCGGCACGCGCTCGACTATCCGTATCTGATGGTCACCGCGGTCACGCTCGACAACGAGGTGCTCGGGCAGGCGCCGAAGCCGGTGAAGATCGAGGCCGGCGCGGTCGGGTACTACCGCGCGACCACACAGGGCGCGTATACGCACCGCTTCATCAACCGCGGGCCCGGCACGTTCCGCGCGATCGGCATCGAGCTGCTGCGCGAGGCCGAGCACGGTGCGCGCGCACCACTGCCCGACGTGCGCGACTCCGCCCAGCTCGCGACCGTGATCGACAACGAGCGCGTGCGCGCGTGGCGCATCCGGCTCGCGCCCGGCGAGTCGACGCCGCCGCTGCCGCTGCCCGGGCCCGGCCTGCGCATCGGGCTGACCGACGGGTCGCTGGTCGAGCGCGACGCAGGCGGAGCCGAGCGTGCGTGGACCGCGACGCCCGCCGGGTTCGTGTTCCGCGCTGCGCCGGTCACGGCAACGCTCGTGAACCGCGGTGACTCGCCGGTCGAGTGGGTGGAGTTCGGGTTCAAGTGAGCACCGCCTGACGACCGGGCGACCGGAGCCTCCCCGCGTGGCGCCCCGCTTGGCGAGCAGATGGGGTCGCGAATTGCCATTGCCGCAGGCGGTTCGGATCGTTGCGGACGACCCCTTGCGCGGTTAGCGTCCAACCATTCGATTCGATCGACTTGGGGGCGGTGATGCGCTACGTGCGGGTGTTGGGTGTGCTGTGGCTGGCGGGGATCGCGCTTCAGGCGCAGGCGCAGCTCACGAGCGGTCCGGTCGACTTGCCGCGGGATCCGAAGACCGTGTCGTTCACCGGCGAGATCCCGGATCTGTTCGTCCCGGCGACACAGGCCGGTCGCGACCCGAACTCCGTCGCCGTC
Source organism: Burkholderiales bacterium (assembly GCA_025459035.1). Taxonomy (GTDB): domain Bacteria; phylum Pseudomonadota; class Gammaproteobacteria; order Burkholderiales. Next base: position 1,177 of record JALORJ010000275.1, on the reverse strand, counting down.
GTTCTGCCGCGTTTCGACGTGACGCTCTGACCGTTGACCGCCGTTAGCCTCGCGATCGCGTTCAACTGGTACGGCGTGGGAGTGGTCCTTGACAACAACGGTAACCGACTGGGTTCGCTCGCCGCGGGCGGTGGCTTTGCATCGTTTCAGGTCTCGCCACGGTTCTTCGGAAGCGACGCGATGTTCGACCGCTCAGGGGTAGAGATGGCGGGCAACCTTCGCAATGCCTTTCGGTACGCCAGCCCACCCGCCGGGGATGCAAACGCATTCGTCAGCGAACAGACGTTCGCCGCGATCGCCATCGGCGAGAGTCCGATCCTTCGCGTCCGGGGCGGATTCGAATCGGACTTGCTGTCCGGCCAGTCTTTCGTGTCCGATGCAGGGTATGGCTGGCGGGACGCCACGTGGTCCCTCACGTACTCGTACCTCGGGATCGCCGACCCGGTCGTCGTCCCGCCGGCGCCTCCGATCCCCGAGCCCTCTACGTGGGCCTTTGTCGCGATCGGCGGCCTTGCGCTGGCCGCGACCGCGCGCAGCGCCGGTCATCGCGGCTGACCTGCCGGCGACCACCAGCCCTCCACCTCGATCGCGGACACGCCGCTCGAAGCGGCGCCCACGCCACCTCGACGGATCGCGTCAGCAGCCTGACGCAGTGCCGCCAGCGCATGCCGATACAGCGCCCCCCCCAGGCTCACGCGCTTCACGCCGATGGCTTCCAGCGTCGCGAGCGGCACCGGCCCGGTCTTCGGCCCGATCAGCACGTTGACCGGCTTCGGCGCGACGGCCCGCACCACCGCGCGGATCGCGTCGAGGTCGGGCAGCGCCGGCGCGTAGAGCACATCGGCGCCGACCTCAGAGCACATCGGCGCCGACCTTGGCGAACGCGACCAGGCGCCGGATCGTGTCGTCGAGATCGGGCCGCTCGTGCAGGAAGTTGTCGGTGCGGCCGGTCAGCACGATGCGGCCGCGCGCGACCTCGGCGGCGCGCTTCACGCGCGCGACGGCCGCGTCGAAGTCGTGGATCGGCCAGGCGGGGTCGGCGGTGGTGTCCTCGATACCCAGCCCGCCGAGCCCGGCGGCGATCGCCGCTTCGACGATCGCGGCGCAGTCGTCGGGATCCGGGCCGAAGCCGTCCTCGAGATCGCCGTTGACCGGCAGCCCGCTCGCACGACCGAGC